>CAZPYZ010000459.1:0-4100 GCA_964590215.1 uncultured Dehalococcoidia bacterium
GATGCAGGCTTCCCCTGGGCGGCGGCCGAGCTGCTGGCCGCAGAGCCTTTGCGACCACCGCTGGTCGGCCGCTTCGACTTCATGCAGGGCGAAGACGGCCAGTGGCGGCTCTTGGAATTCAACGCCGATACACCTTCTGGGGTACGAGAGGCAGTGGTCATCGACAACCTGGTCCACCAGGAGCTAGGCCATCATGGAAACTTGCTGAGGGCCAACGAGGGCCTGGCTGGATCCCTCATCGACGCCTTTCGCGCGGCCCATCCCGAGGGTCCCCTGGGCCTGGTGACTGACGCCAGCGAGCTAGAGGATCTTGCCCAGATGGCCTTCACGCAGCGGCTCCTGGCCGGCGCAGGGCTGGAGACCGTCCTAGGGGACATCGACAACCTGGCCCTTCGGCGTGGCAGGGTCAGCCTTACGGGCGAGCCGGTCACTGGCCTCTACCGGTACGTCCCATTTGAGGGGATGTTCGGTACCCCTGCTTTCACCGTGATCTATGACGCAGTGCTGTCTCGCAAGCTACGCCTGCTGAACGGGTTGTTTGGGTTGTTGCTGCAACACAAAGGAACCCTAGCCTGGCTCTGGGCTCATCGGAACGACCCCCGATTCACGCCGGAAGAGCGAAGAGCTATTCGGGAACACCTGCCCCCGACCTGGCGCATCGATGAAACGCCGGTTGAGGTTCCCCAAGGGGACTTGGTGGCGAAGCAGGTGTTCGGCCGGGAGGGCGAGGAGGTGTTCTTCGGGGAGAGGCTGACCCCAGAAGCCTGGCGCGTGCTCCAACAGCGGGGCACCTACGTGGCCCAGTGGCGCCTTCGGCCGCCCGGGTACTTTGCCCTGGTCCCGACGCAGGACTGCCTCGAAGTCCTGGAAGGGTATCTCACCGTTGGTTGCTTTGCCATCGGTGGCCGATGGGCGGGCTACTACACGCGCTTCGGTGGCCCGATCACCGATAATCGAGCGAAATGGGTGGCGACTTTTGAGGAGCAGTAGATGACGCGAAACGGCGGGAACGGCTGGTCCGGGGCCGGGTATTTGGAAATGCTCGCCGGCGCGGAACCGGGCGACGCGGTCGAAGTGTGGATGGAGAGCACCTACCTGGTCCACACCGTCTTCGCCTGTCGGGAAGGCATGGGTGATCAAACCACAGAGTGGCGCTGGATGTTCTTAGACGATGGCAGCCTGATCGAAACCTCACCGGACGGCTTCTATAGATACAGGCAGCACCTGGTGCTGCGGCAGGGCTCCGCCCTCTACGAGGAGCTGGTCGCCCAGGATGGCGCCCTTGTCCGGTTCGAGGCGAGGGTCCGCGAGGGCACCTCCGCCCGTCGTCCGGTCCATGTCACCATCGATGGGCTCGAATACCGCGTCGCCAGCACGGGGACGGCAGAGATGGAACGGCGAGGCCCCGAGCCCGACCTGCTCCCGTGGAAGTCCATCAGCAGAGATCCGTCCAAGAACGTCTACTTCGGACTGGTGAACGCGGAGGATGAGGACCGGGTGATCCTGGGCCTTTGGACAGCCCATATCTGTCTGTCGACGGGTGCCCCGCTGCTGGAAACCCAGATCAGCGGGGTGTATCAGCAGCCACGGAAGTAACGCCGCCGTCCGTCTTCGCGCCCGCACTCCCCCGAACGCGCGCAAACAGATCCTCCGGGAGTACAATGCCCTAACGTCTTCCAGATCGGTTGGAGGGTCAGCTGAACGGTGCCCGCAGCACAGTCACTTGCCCGATGGGTCCTGCAGTTCGACAAGGCTGGCACCCCTCTGGCCGTACTAGAGAAGACGAAGGATCACCTGCTGGATTCCTTGGGCTGCGCTTTCGGCGCGCTGGGAGAGGCCGCGCCCCGCGCATCCCAGCAATAACATTCCAGTAGCCCTAGCCGCAGGCGAGCGCGACTACGCGATCATGGAGGTTGGCCTGAAAGCCCATCCCTGCATTGCACGTGTCAAACCGCGGTCGAGGCGGCGCTGCGCCTGCGGGCTAGGCTCGTTGACCCGGCAGCCATCCATCGCGTCGAGGTCGGCATGGCGGCTACCCCCTTTGTTTCACGCCAGATAGCGGATGCCGAACGCCGCAATCCCGCCTCGAGGGGGGCGGAGTCAGTGAAGCCCCTGATACCGCTCGTCGGCGCAGGCGGAGAGCGAGTGTGAGCGGTGAGCACGTGCGCGGTTGTTGTGCCTAACCCATCATGGGGTAATACGGGAACAGGGGGTTGATCGCGCATCCGTATGGCGCCAGGCTTTAGTGTGGAGTCGCCGTATCGGCGGACGGCACAAGTGAATGACGAGGAGGGTGTATGAACGCGCTACGAACCCGACCAGCCCTGCTGGTATCCATGGCGGCCCTGGTAACCTTGGCAACCGGCTGCGCTGCCCCCCAGCCAGCGCCGTCGTCCGAACCTCAAAAGGCGCCGGGAATGCAGGCGGAGAAGGGAGGGATCCTGGTGGGTCCGTCCGGCCGCATGCCCTCGTGTCTCTATTTCTTGGCAGAAAGCTGCATTATCGGCGGGCTCAAGACGACGGTGCTGCCCATTTGGGAAGGGATCGTCGACTTCGAGTACATCGAGCCTGGCTTGCAGACCCAGGGGGTCGGCAAGTTTGCTCCCAGGCTGGCGGAGAGCTGGAAGCAGGTGGACCCGAAGACCTGGGAATTTACCTTGCGCAAGGGTGTCAAATGGCACGACGGCAAGGACTTCGGCGCTGACGACGTCCTCTGGAGTCTGGAACGCTGGAAGGACGGTGTCAGCAACAGCTCGGTGCGTACTACCGCCGAGGCCTTCGACAAAGTGGAGTCCAGCGGACCGTACAACGTTCGCATCACGCTGAAGGCCCCAAGCCCCTATTTCCTGGACTCCATCACCTACATCGAGCCCCGTATCCTGCCCGCCCACATCGCAAAGCAGGCCGGAAACCCCACAGGGGATGCCCTGATCAAGCTTTACGACGCCAATCCCATAGGTACCGGCCCCTTCAAGTTCCGTAGCTTCAACAGGACCGCGGAGAGCCAGATCGAGCGGTTCGACGGTTATTGGGGGGAGGGTCCATACCTGGACGGGATCCGGGTGATCCTCCTCAGGGACGCTTCGACCTGGATGGCGGCGTACGGCAGCTCCAAGATCGACTTCATCACCTTGGGAGACAAGGTCCAGAAGGAAACCCTGCTGCCGGCCGCGCCGAAGTCCACCGTTATCACCTACTTGAACGACGGGACCCACGGGATCGTGTTCAACCTAAACAACCCTCCGTGGAACGACGTGCGGGTGCGACGGGCGGTGCACTTGGCCCTGGACCGGGAGCCTATCCGCCAGACGGTCACCGCCGGCGAAGGGAAGGCCGGCTTCGGTCCGGTGCCTGCGGTCTCGACAGAGGCCGGCATCGGCGTGCCCTTCGAGGAGTTCATGAAGCTGCCGGGGTACCGGCAGCCGAAGATCCAGGACTTGGCGGACGCGAAGAAGCTGCTCGCGGAGGCCGGGATCCCGTCGAGGCACAGGGTGGTCATCAAGTACGACCGCGGCACCCAAACCGCCTCCACCCTGGCCGAGCCCATCGCAAGCCTGCTGCGAGACTCCCTGGGATGGGAGGTCAACCTCCAGCCCTTGGAGCCGGCTACCTTCCTAGCCGAGGTGGAAGTGGAGAAGAAGTTCGACCTCGTGGTGGGTGGGTTCGGCCAGCACAACGGGCTGGCCAACTCCATTGCTGGGACTTTCCACTCCAAGGGCCCAAACAATTACTCCGGCGTCAAGGACGCCGAGATGGACAAGCTCATCGACGCGGCCCAATTAGAGATGGACGACAAGAAGCGGAGCCAGCTTATTGCGCAGATCCAGCGGCACTTCAACGACCGCGCCTACGCGGTACCCGTCCCGACGCTGGTTCGGTACATGATGTGGCACCCGTGGCTGCATAACTTCTACGGCAGCCTCTCGTCCAACCCCTCGCTGTTCAACTCCAACGTCTATTGGATGGAGCAGGGCAAGCTACCGGCAGACCGCCGGTCCTGGTAGGTCGCCATCATGGGCTGGGCTAACAGCTAATAGCCAACTGCTAACCGCTATGAAATCGCTGCGGCCACCACGACGGCTAGGCCAATGATAAAGGCC
>CAZPYZ010000460.1:0-2660 GCA_964590215.1 uncultured Dehalococcoidia bacterium
GGACGATGCCCGGAACCTGCTCAGGGCACCAGTACTCCATGAAGCTGGCCCGAGAGGCCGCGGGGGACGACCTCGTCTTCCCGGGGGATGGCGTGGAAGTGGTGGTCGATCGGGAGAGCTATCCATTGCTGGAGGGCGCCGAGATCGACTACGAGGACACCCTCATGCGGGCGGGGTTCACCGTCCGCAATCCAAATGCCGCCTCTCACTGCACCTGCGGCCGCTCCTTTCAAGCCGCTGGCGAGGCCGCCGGGTTTCATTAGCAGGTCACTCGCCATGACCGTCGCTGCTTAGGGTTGCTCGGGTCTTGTCTCTTGTAAAGGCTCCGATGATAGGAGCGTTGCAGGAGGCCTATCGCTCGAGCGCAAAGGAAACCGCTGCCGTCGAGCTCCGCGAGGGGACCAACGCCGGAATCGAGAGTTGAGGCTGAACCCCGGTGGACGCCCCACGCCGCTCGGTAATCAGGCTCACCGCATCATCCACTTCTGGCGGGCGGGCGACGTCAAGAAGGTGGATGCCTCTGGAGGACCAGGGTCTTCGCAGGAACCCGGTGTTTCCGAGGCTACTTCAAGCTCTCGTCGAATTGGCGCGCAAGGACAACCAAAACGACGAGCGGGCACCGCTTGAGTTGATCATGAACCATCTTGGCGCACGCGAATGCATCGACAGATGCGGCTGACAGGTGAGGAGGCCTAGCGATGGCAAACAAAGAACTCTTATCCCGGATATCGACCGATCCGGGGATCTGTCACGGTCAGGCCTCTATCCGAGGTACTCGGATAACGGCAAGCGTCGTGCTGGATTCCCTTGCCGCCGGTATGTCCCCCGATGAAATAGTCGACCACTACCCAACCCTGGAGCTGGATGACATCCGCGCTGCCGCAGCCTACGGAGCGGCGCTCGCAGAAGAACAGGTGCTCCCGCTCCAACACTTGACCAGGTGAGGGTGAAACTGGATGAGAACCTCTCTCGTCACCTGGTCCAGTTCCTCGCAGCACGGGGACATGACGTGACAACCGTCGTGGGTGAGGGCCTGGGTGGCGAAAACGACAGCCTGGTGGCGCGGGCGGCCGCCGGGGAAGGACGCATGATCATCACGCTGGACAGGCGTTTCGCTGATATCCGCCGCTATCCACCTGGTACCCACCCCGGCTTCCTCGTCCTGCGTCCGGATGACCAGAGCCCGCCGACTGTGCAGGCGCTCATGGAAGAGTTCTTGGGTCAGTACCAGTTAGAGCGACTGGCTGGATGCCTCGTCGTGGTCGAGCCCGACCGCGTGCGGGTGCGCAGACCCTGATGCGAGAGGCCCCTGGGAGGAATTACGATGGCTAGACACAGCTACACACCCTGGCATCAGGTCGTAACACTCCGTGACGATCTCCGTCCGGGGATCTGGCCCTCTCGGTCTTTGCCGCCGATCTCTATGACGTAGCGATGGGTAAGGGGCGCTCCCGTGACTGGGCGAGCGCGGGCAACGTGCGGTTGCGCGTACCCAGGGGCATCAGGGTACTGAATTTGCCTCCGGTACTTCCTTCCTTACCCGATCGCCGCCAGCGCCCCTCGTATGAAGCCGTAAAGCCTGAACAAGTCCTGGAGGTTCCTCAGCGTCAACGGCTTATTGGGTTGTACGTGCTCGAACAGGTCCACCAGGACGAACGCCTGGTCCCTTCCAGCCAGCGCCTGGTGCAGCGCCATCGACTCGGTGTAGGGGACGTAGGTATCCCCCTTGTCGTGGAGGATGAACAGAGGCGCGTGGAGGCGGTCCAGCTGCATGGATGGACTGAGCCGCCGCAGGCGCGCCAGTTCAGCCCCGTCGGCCTCTGCCAGGAGCGCCACTGCCTCCTCCGGAGATCCCGCTTCCATCACGCTGATCAAGCTGTGGGCGTTTTGGGCCCGTAGCACCTCCAGGAAGTGTTTGCGAGCGTCCTCGGCGGGTGCCCAGCCAGGCAGACCGGCCGCCACCGCTAGCAGGTACGAATCGACGTCGTAGAACCCGCCGAAGAAGATAACGGCCCGCACCGTGGTTGTGATCGCCGGGTCCGCTGCGGCCACCAACGCCAGGGACGACCCCACGGAGAACCCGAAGAAGGAAACGCGAGCGGGGTCCACCTCTGGCAGGCCCGCCAGGTAACGAAACCCTTCGACGAAGGTTTCAGGTTCTTCCGGCAGGTCCCGCCCTTCATCCAGCGCCGGCGAACGCGGCCAGAGCACGGCGAAGCCCAGCCGGCTCAGGGTCTCTGCAAACTTCACGATCACGGGCCTGTCCCTGTCTGCGGTCTTAACGCCCATCGCAAGAACGAGCCCGGGGTACGCTTTCCCCGCCCGGCCGGGCAGGAACAGATCGGCGTTGAGAGGGCCATGAGCTGCCCGTAGCTCCGGTGACGCGCGCCGGGGATCCGAGGTAAACAGCCCCAGGGGCTTAATCGGGGCCTGAGGAAAGACCTCCGAGACCAGCAGGAGGGTCTTCAGGCCGGCCAGCATACGTGTATCCTACGACCATGCTGCCGGGATCCGCCTACACCCAGTTCACCCCTGACCTCCGTATTTGCCGCATCCTCAATGGCATGTGGCAGGTGTCCGGCGCCCATGGCCGCATCGACCCCGATGCGGCGATTGAGGCGATGCGGCGCCATCACGAGGCCGGCTTCACCAGTTGGGAC
>CAZPYZ010000460.1:2670-4084 GCA_964590215.1 uncultured Dehalococcoidia bacterium
CGGAGGACTTCATAGGGCGATTTCGTCGGGAGCACGAGGTGGAGGGTATGGCCGCGTTCACCAAGTGGGTACCCCGGCCTGGCCCCATGAGCCGCGAAGTGGTCGAAAACGCCGTCCAGCGTTCCCTCAAGCGTATGGATGGGGAGAGCCTCGACCTCCTGCAGTTCCACTGGTGGGAGTACGGCGACTCCAACTATCTCACCGCGCTCCGGTACCTCGCGGAAATGCCTCAGGTACACCACCTTGCGCTGACCAACTTCGACGCCGAGCGCCTTCGGGGCATCCTGGACGCTGGCATCCCCATCGTCTCCAACCAGGTCCAGTACTCCCTCCTGGACCGCCGCCCCGAGGTGAGTATGGTGCCCCTCTGCCTCGAGCGGGGCGTCCAGCTGCTCGCCTATGGGACCGTTCTTGGCGGGCTTCTCTCGGAGGCCTATCTCGACAAGCCGGAGCCCAGCCGCTACGACCTGCCCACCGCCAGCCTGCAGAAGTACAAGGGGATGGTCGATGCCTGGGGAAGCTGGGCCCTCTTCCAGGAGCTGCTCCGGACGGTCAAAGCCGTTGCCGGCCGCCACGGCGTCACAATGTCGAGTGTCGCGGTGCGGTACGTCCTGGACCGCCCGGCGGTGGCGGGTGCAATCCTGGGGGTCCGCCTAGGCGTCGCCGAACACATCGAGGAGAACGCCCGGGTCTTCAGTCTCGACCTTAATCCCGAAGACCTCCGGCGACTGGAAGCTGCCTCCGCGGCGGGTCGTGACCTCTACCGGGCCATCGGCGACTGCGGGGACGAGTATCGGTAAGTTGCAGTAGCCAAGGATTCAACAGGCGCACGCCGGTCCGCTCCAACCCCACCGTGTCCGGCGTCACGGAGGTCAAAATAGGAGAGCACCCCATGGCCCTAGGCAACACCCGTATCATCGCCCTGGAAGAACACTACGCCGACCCGGACATCGCCAAGGTCGATCGGCGTGCAGGCATACCCTCCGCTACTGAACAACGTCTCGCAGACCTGGGCGAGCTGCGCCTCAAAGAGATGGACGAGGCCGGGATCGACTTCCAGGTGATCTCCCACAGACCGCCGGGGGTCCAGCGCCTCGACGCCGCGACCGCGGTCCCTCTGGCCCGCCGCGCCAACGATCTGCTCCATAAGACGGTTCTCGGCCGGCCCGACCGCTTCGCCGCGTTCGCCACCCTGCCCACCCCCGACCCCCAAGCCGCCGCCGACGAGCTGGCACGCACCGTTCTGGAACTGGGCTTCCGGGGCGCCATGGTCCATGGTCCCACCAACGGGGTGTTTTTTGACGACCGCCGCTTCTGGCCCATCTTCGAACGGGCCCAGGCGCTGGACGTTCCCCTCTATGTGCATCCCTCGGCCCCTCACCCCGCCGTCGTTGAGGCCTACTATAAGGACTAC
>CAZPYZ010000461.1:0-4075 GCA_964590215.1 uncultured Dehalococcoidia bacterium
ACTCCGACCAGCATGAGCGGCCAGGGCCTCTGCGGTTCACACTGCTGCGCGAACTCCGGCTGGCTCTTGACCAGGGAGGACTGGTCCTCCATTTCCAGCCCAAAGCGGGCATGGCAGATGGCGGGCTTGAGGGCTTCGAGGGCCTGGTCCGGTGGGATCACCCGCGCTACGGGTTGCTGCCGCCCGGGGCCTTCGTCCCGGCCGCGGAGCGCACGGCCCTGATAAAACCGCTGAGCCGGTGGGTGCTGCGAAACGCGCTGTGCCATTGCCGGCAGTGGCAGGAGGCCGGTATCGCCGTGCCGATCGCGGTCAACCTGTCCGCGCGGAACCTCCTGGACCGCGACCTGTGCAACGACATCATGGCGGCCCTGGCCGAAGCCGGACTGACCAGTGACGCCCTGCAGCTGGAAATCACTGAGAGCGCACTGTTACCCACTGCGGCCGAGGTGGCCCAGGTCCTCGAAAGCCTTCACCGCGCGGGCGTGCACATCGTCCTCGACGACTTTGGCGTGGGCTACTCCTCCCTGGCCCATTTGAGGCGTCTACCCGTGGATGCGATCAAGATTGACCATCTGTTCGTGTCCCATCTGACAAGGGACCCTGATGATGAAGCGATAGTCCGATCTACCATCCACTTGGGGCACAGCCTCCGGTTGGGGGTGGTGGCCGAAGGAGTCGAGGATGCTCGCACCTGGCAACTGCTGCGGAAGCTCGGCTGCGACAGCGCCCAGGGGTACTACCTCAGCCCGCCCATGCCGGGCGACCATGTCGCCGCGTGGGCCAAGCAATGGAACGACCAGGGACGATCCCGGCTGAACCCACTTCGACTGTTAACGGCACGTTCAAGGTCACGGGTCTAAGGGCGTTCGCCGCGGCGTACCGGCTGAAGGTCGACCCCCTCAATGAAGGGGTCGAGGTCCATCTGTTTGAGCACATCCTCGAGGGGTTCGGCGAGGGCGGCCTCGTCGAGGTCCTCGGCGTTCCGGCGCAGGGCATGGTTCCCATGGCCGGAGAGTATAGCACATGGGTTCTGGGTTTTGGGTGCACGGTTCTGGGTTCTGGTCCACGGGTGGGATAGCACCGTGGCCACTACGCTCGTCCGCGCACGGCCCAAGCCCGGGCGCTGAGGTGGATTGACCCATCCGCCGCGACGGGAAGGTTCTGCCGTATCCGCTCCCGCAGGGCGGCTCGGTGGTCTTCGTCGAGGGACATGGCGTATCCCGGTGCTGGAGCCTGACCACCAAGGAAAGGTGTCCAGTAATCGTCGAAATCCCGAAAGTCCGTCGGCACGTCGATGGCCCGCGCCCCAACCTCGCGCAGACCGGCCGCCTGAAACAACTCCACCAAGGGTTCGGGGTGGCAGAGGGGAAACCGCCTGCCTTCGTCCCGCTCTTGCGCGGCAGGATCGAGAGCGACAGCCGCGTCCCAGAAGTGCCGCATGATCTGCATCTCACCGGCGTAGTCCCAGACGTAGGCCGCCACGCTGCCGCCCGGCTGCGTCACCCTTCTCATCTCCGCCACACCGCGGGCTGGGTCGGGGAGGAAATTGAGCACCAGGCCCGCTACTGTGGCGTCAAAGGAGTCGGGTTCGAAGGGTAAGCGCTGGGCGTCGCCAACCTCGAAGGTAGCTCGCTGGTCCTTCACGTGCTGTCTCGCGTAGGAGACGTACCCTTCTGAGGGGTCGATCCCACGCACGGCGATAGGCGATGCCACCGAGAGGATGATCTCCGAGAGGGCGCCGGTCCCACAGCCGAGGTCCAACCAGCGCCGCTGAGGCGGCACGGCCAGCCACGCGAGAAACTGCCGAGCCACCTGCCTACTCCAGCGACCGACATAGGGCTCGTAGGCCTCGCCGCTGGCCCATACGTCAGCCATCATTCACGCTCACGGTACACTCAAAGACGCTACGCCCGTTCCGGGACTGCGCCTGGGACGGGGACCCTTCGGGCACGTGGGACACAACTCGGACGGTTGGTACATGGATTCCGTGCTCAGGCAGATTCCCTTGCCTCTACGCCCGCCCGCCCCTGTCTAGGCGCTTGCGCCAAGGGCGACAACGTTTTGTCGATTCGGCTTCGGCAAGCGCCTATTACTTCGTTGACTCATGGAATTACGGGGATCCTCCTTCTGTTAAGATCATAAATGGTACCCATAGGTCCGCGTGGGGCATCGTGGCCGGTTGAAGGGACAAGTCATGGAACCCCGGAAAAAGAAAGTTGATTACTTCGGCACCTTCCTCGAGAGTGTCAAGAGTAGCGCCGCACAACAGGCGCCGACAGGATCACGTCTCAAGACCCTGCTGAGCATCCTCGCCGGATCAGGGCCAACAAAGGTTCCTGACTTGATGAAAGAGAGCGGCCTCGGGTTGGAGGACTTCATCGAGGCCATCAACACCATGCGGAAACTGGACCTGATCACCGTGGAAGGGCAGCCGGGCGAGGAACTGGTGCGGCTTACTCCCCAGGGTGAGATGGCGGTGCCTCTAGCGCAGTAGGCCCGGTGTTGGCCGATCCTGTCGCCGACTTCATTGTCGTGGCTCTCCTGGGCGCCATGGTCGGAGTGGGCGAGCTTGTGTCTCGATACCGCACCTCGCCGGGCCGGGCCCTCTGGACACAGCCGGCCCTCCTCTACCTGGCCCTGAATGCGGCCGCCGCGGCGGTTGCCCTGGCGGTGGTGCGGACTTTCGGCTGGACCTTTGGGGTGAGCGCGGGCCCGGGAAACGAAAGCGGGTCACGACTGACCCAACTGCTCGTCGCCGGATTCGGAGCTGTCGCCCTCTTCCGCACGTCGCTGCAGTTCGTTGGGGCCGGCGAGCAGCGGGCTGAACTAGGCCTGAGCCGGTTTCTCGAGAGCGTGCTCGGAGCTGCGGACCGCGAGGTGGACCGCCTGGAAGGACAAGCGAGAGCCACGACGGTGGCAGCCATTATGGAGGGGGTTTCCTTCGTCAAGGCCCACGAGGCGTTACCAGCGTTCTGCCTGGCGTTGATGCAAAGCTTGCCTGAGGAGGATCAGCAAGACCTGGGGCGCCAGGTAGCCGTGCTGCGGGACGCTGACATAGACGAAGGCAT
The DNA here is from genome assembly GCA_964590215.1 of uncultured Dehalococcoidia bacterium. Lineage (GTDB taxonomy): Bacteria > Chloroflexota > Dehalococcoidia > SHYD01 > SHYD01 > CAZPYZ01. The sequence continues at coordinate 3,069 of CAZPYZ010000461.1, forward strand.
CAAGACCCTTCTGCTGGGGCTCAACTTGATGAACGTCGTCGGAGAAGGCGTGCTCAAAGCCGCCGTACATTCCCTGGACGAACGGATCAGAGAATCCCCCTAGCTGAAGGTTCGAAAGGGCGGCCTTGACAACAAAGCCTTACAGCGTGGCCGTTACCTCAATCTCCAGCAGAGTCCCAGCGCCGCCCCATCCATCCGCGAACTGATACTCCATGGCTGGCGGAGCACCACCTGGTAGCAGCCGCGCCATCAGTTCGCGGAAGGCGAGGAGATTCTGGCTACGATGCAGGAAGCAGGTGACCAGCCCCGCCTTGCCCCAGCCGGTGCCGGCCAGGGCAAGGGACTCGCCCATCTTGTAAGCGAGGTCCGACGCCTGGGCCTCCAGGGATGACTCCCGACTGGTGAGGCCGGAGAGAAACAGCACGGAGTCATAGAGCACGTAGCGGGGATAGCCCAAGGGCGGTTCGAACTCCCGCACCTGCTTCGACGCTCCAAGACGGGCTGGTCTCAGCGCCAGGAGATCCATGGCCACCAGGGCGTCGGAGTCGAACTGGCTGGTAGCGATGAGGCTGGTGCCGGCCGACCGCGCTGATCCCGAGAGTACCTCGCGCCGCGCCGCACTGCCTACCGCTCGACTTTGCTCATCGCGGCCAAAGAAGCGGTTGCGGACGACATAGTTCAGGGACAGTCCCTGGAGCACCAATGCTGCGCTCATCCGGTCCAGCAGCTCGCGAGTGGCCTCGGCTGGAGCCAGGCCTGCCTTGCCCTCGCCCTGCAGCGCGACAAACTCCCGTCCGAGCCAGCTAAAGTCGATGAGCCTCACTACGCACGCCTCTCCACCCGCCGCCAGGGCATGAGACCAAGGAACGAGACACCATGACCTTGGTGGCCCTCACCCTAACCCACTCCCAGAGGGGACATTTTCAGGTCAATTCCCCTTGTCAAGAGCTCTACGCCCGTTCCGGAACTGCGCCTGGGACGGGGGCCCTTCGGGCACGTGGAACACT
>CAZPYZ010000462.1:0-4073 GCA_964590215.1 uncultured Dehalococcoidia bacterium
TTTTTTTCGGACAGTCCTCCAGCTTTGCCCTGCTGCCCTCCTTCGCGGCCGAGACACTGGAGGGCAATGCGTCGACGTTCGGCCTGCTGGTCACCGCGATGGGCATCGGTGGCCTTGCCGCGAACCTTGTCCTCAGCCTTCAGCCGAACGTGGGGCGCAAGGGACGGTGGGCGCTGAGTATGGGGCTCCTTCTTGGCTTGGGGCTGCTCGCGCTGGCGAGGGTAGATACGCTTCCCTGGGCCTTGGGGATCCTGCTGGTCATCGGGGCGATGACGTCCGGGGTTATGACGTTGATCAGCACCCTGATCCAGGCCCACGTCAGCGAGGGCATGCGGGGGCGAGTGATGAGCGCTTTCACCCTGGCCTGGGGGACCAGCAGCTTTGGGAGCCTGGCCTTCGGCGGGCTGGGGAGCGCGTTCGGGGTGCCTGTCGCGCTTGCCATCGGGGGAGTGCTGACATTGCTGGCCGTGATCGTGGTCGTGGCCGTGATCCCATCGATTGCGCGCCTGGAGTGAGGGGGTGCTATAGTGCCTATGGGGAGTGAGTAGTGATGCAATTGAATATCTACGTGCCCAAAGAAAAAGAGTCCCTCATCGAGGCGCTCCACAGTACGGCGAAGCGGACGGGACGGGCGAAGAATGAGCTGGTATTGGAGGCGCTGGAGCGGTATCTGAAGGAAGACAAGCCCCAGTGGAGGACGTTCCACATGGGGGGGTTCGAGTTCCCGTCCCGGGAGGAGATCTACGGGGATTACGAAGACCTCAAGTATGGGCGTCCAGATGGTCCCGGACGCTAATGTCATCCAGTACGCGAACGACGCCGATGCGCCCCAGCATCCCTCCAGTTCTGGTTTTGTCCGAGCGGCGTTAGCCGGGGATATTCCGGTGGAACTCGTGCCGCAGGTGCTGCTCGAGTTCCTGTCGGTGAGCACCAACCCGAGACGGGTGCTGCGCCCGATTACTCCGGCGGATGCATGGCAGCAGGTCGCAGCCTTGCGGGCAAGCTGCCGGCTGCTCGACGTGCTCCCCAGGGCGATAGATATCCTTGGGCAGGTTCTCGCTACGCAGCCCCGTAGGGGCCCTCGGGTTTATGACCTCTTCCTCGCGGCGCAGATGTTAAGCCATGGGGTGTCGACGATCTGCACGTATAACGTGCGGGACTTCCGGGGCATCCCGGGGATCGAGGCGATCACGCCGGAGGAAGCGCTGCGGCGCTACCTGCCCTAGCCCCAACGCGGGAAACTCTCACTTGGCGACAGCGCCGCCTGGGAACGCAGCCTTCCAGGCGGCCTGAGATTGGGCCGGGCAGGCAAGATGCCTGCGCACCCAGGCAGGGATCGGTTTCCGGCTCCACGCCTGAGCTAGTCCCAGGCCGGGGTTGTCGAGGTAATCTCGCCCAGGGCTCTCAGGTCCGAGTCTTCTAGCCCCAAGAGCTCGCAGTACACATACCCGTTGTGCTCGCCGAGTTTGGGTGCGGGGCGGCTGGCGACAGGCTCACTCTTGCTCATGCGCCAGGGCTGACCGGTGTAGGCATAGCGCTTGCCTATCGTGGGGAACTCGCTCCAGTCCCACCACCCCCTTGCGGCGAGATGGGGATCGTGTGGCGCTTCCCGGCCTTTGAGGACGGCGCCGGCGGGGACACCGTTGGCCTGCAGGAGGTACATGACCTGGTAGGGCTCATGCTGGAGAGTGAAGGCCATGAGGTAGGGGTCGAGGTCATCCTGGTGCTTCCAGCGGGAGATGGTGCCGGCAAAGCGGGGGTCTCGGGTCCAATCGGGATCGCCCATGGCATGGGAGAGGCCTTCCCATTCTTGGTCGGAGCCGACGGCGATCGCGACCCAGGCGTCCTCCCCCTTGCAGGGGTAGACGCCTTGGGGCGCCCGATAGGGGTGGCGGTTGCCCATGGGGCCCTGCACCCGGCCGTTCATGGAGTAGTCGAGCACGGCGTCGCCTATCAGGCAGGTGGTGACCTCCCGTTGAGAAAGGTCGATGAGGGCGCCTTCGCCGGTCTTGCGCCGGCGGCGCAGGGCGGCCAGGAGTGCGCCAACAGCCAGGATGCCCGCCACCGGGTCGGGGTAGGTCTCGTTGGACATCATGGGCTTCCCGTCCAGATAGCCGGTGATGGAGGCGAGCCCCCCGAGGCACTCCATGGTGTAGCCCAAGGAGCCATAGTTTCGCTCCGGGCCCGTGTTCCCTTGAGCGCTGAGCTTCAGGTAGACGAGTGCTGGGTTCTTGGTTCGGAGTTCTGAGCAACCCAGGCCAAGCCGCTCCATGACGGTGGCCCGGAAGTTCTCGACCACGACGTCGCAAAGGGCGACGAGCTTGCCGAACAGATCCTTGCCTTGGGGTTCGGCGAGATCGAGGGTTATGCCGAGCTTATTGCGGTTCCGCTGCATGAAGTCGGCCTTGCGGTTCCAAGGCTCTTCTCCGGGCTCTCGGTCGGGATAGAGGTGAAGCTGGTGCTGCTTGGGGTGAATGGCGCCGCGGCTAGTGTCGGCACGCTTGGCCGATTCCACTTTGATGACCTCTGCGCCCATCTGGGCGCAGAGCAACGTCGTGTACGGGCCGACGGCGACCTGGGTCAGGTCGAGGATACGGAGGCCGTGGAGTGGTGCGTCAGGCATCACGGGCCCGGCCTCGGCCGCCTTCGGCTGCCTGCCCCCCGGGGGAAGTTCTTGCTAGTGTCGGCCCGCACTGCGGGCCGACACTAGCGTGCACGACCCCTCCGCACCACCCAGGGTAACTCGTGGGGTGGGCGGGCAAGGCGCTGCCGGCTGTCACGCACGGGAGGGCTGGCGTCGCACGCTGCCGGACCCCCGTACGGGCGAGGCCTTTCCCCTTTCTACTACAAGGGTTCATATGGCGCCCAACTCCCGGAGGCGGACGAGGTTCTCTTTGGATAGCCCAAGCTCTGTGTGATACACGGCCACGTTGTGCTCCCCGAGTCGCGGCGCCCTCTCCTGCTTCCACGGCTCGTTTCCAATGCGGAACGGGGCACCTGGATAAAGTACGGGTCCTGTGCGGGGATGGTCCACGGGCTGAAAGAACGCACGGGCCTGGAACTGGCTGGACTCGAGCAGCTCGGCCGTGGTGGCGACGTACCCCGCAATGGACCGCATCGCCTGCAGGGTGCGGTACGCCTCCACCTTATCCTGGTCTGCCAGCCAGTCGTTGAGGACCTGGTTCAGCTCCTCAGCGTGTTCCCGTCTGGAGGCCATGTCTACGAAACGGGGGTCGGCGACCAGCTCCGGCCGGCCGATCAGGTCGCAGAACTCTTTCCATGAGGCGTCCTGGATCCCGACGTTCATCCAGCCGTTCTTGGCCCTGCTGAGCTGGGCCGGCCGTCGGGGATGGTCGTAGTTCCCGGCCTGGGAGTAGATAGTGGCATGGATCTGGGTCATGAGGGTGCTTTCGAGGAGGGAGAGGTCGATGTACTGGCCCTCGCCGGTCAGGTCTCGCTGGTGGAGCGCCAGCATGATGGCGGAGAAAGCGCTGACGCCGCCCGCCATGAGGGAGGGGTTGCCGCCAAGCTTGAGAGGCTCCCGCTCGGGCAGCCCCATGCTGTAAAGGAGCGCCCCCAGCGCCTCGAGCACGATCTCTTCCGCCTGGTAATCCCGATACGGTCCGTCCTGCCCGAAGGGGGTGATGGAGGCGTAGATCAGTTCAGGGTTCAGAGTTCGGAGTTCTGAGTACCCAAGCCTCCAGCCGCCCATCGAGCCCGGTGGGAAGCTTTCGACGAGGACGTCCGCTTTCTCGGCGAGGCGCTTCGCAAGCTCCGCGCCATCTGCGGTGCTGGGGTTGAGGGTGATGCCTTCCTTTGAGGTATTCAAGTAGAGGAAAAGGGCGCTCCCCTCGGAGTGGGGGTCGTCCTTATAAAATGGCCCGGCCCCTCGGGTCGGATCTCCTGCGAGGGGCTCGATCTTGATCACCCGCGCCCCGAGTCCGGCGAGCAGCTTCGTGCAGTAGGCACCGGAGATATCCTGGGAGAGATCCAGGACGGTGATGTCATCAAGGACGGTGGGTCCAGCCACGAGTGCTAAGATACGGGAGCCCTTCATGCGGGCGCAATAGCAC
>CAZPYZ010000463.1:0-4070 GCA_964590215.1 uncultured Dehalococcoidia bacterium
CCAGTACATCGTCGCCAAAATTCGAGGGAGATGGCCAGCGCTCATGGGCATGACCGGAGACGGGATTTTGGGCCGCAGACGGCCAGCGAGGAACAGTGCGGCGAGCGCAGGGCCCAACACAAAAGACCCGTGGACGTTGGCCCAGAGGGCGGCCAGGCCCCCCAGTGCGAGGAGACGCAGAGGTACTCTGCTCGTCCCGTGCAACAGCCAGAGGGTGGCCGCGAAGAAGAGCAGCGCGACCGTCTGCGCCCGGGGGTTGAGATTCGTGGCCGCAACCATGGCGCCGGCGAGGGTGCAGAGGGCAGCGGTCTGGAGGTGGTGGGACCGCAGCCAGGTGAGGTGAAATACCAAGGCGAAGGCGAGGGTGGCCTGTACCGCGTTCACAAACGGGATCCCTTCCAAGCCGAGAATCCGATAGACCCCGTAGTACCAGAGCTGGGCCAGCCATTGGGCGTTGAGGTAGCTCTCGGCATAGGGTGGGAAGGTCAAGGGGTCAGGGTGGCAGGTTGGCGTGCAGGACCAGGGGGCTGCCGTCAGTATCTCGCCCAAACGAAGGGTCCACCAGATATCGCCTTCGAGGGGGTTCGTTGCGGCAATCAGGAAGGGGGGAAGGAGAGCTAGCAACACCCACACAGCATCGACGCTGGTGACGACCCTTACCAGCATCGGTTTTCCCGCCTCGGCCTTAGAGTCCCCCTGTGAAGGCTAACGATGCTGTTCAATCAGTGGCACGACGCCTAGCGGAGCCGTTCTAGCACAAGGAACCCGCCGGCACCAGGCGGCGCTACAACCGTGTAGGCCGGGTCAGCGATGAGGCTGTCCGTCAGTGGCGGGTACCAGTCCGGCAGGATTGCCACATGCTCTACCATGCGTTCGGACAAGACCTGCTTAACCCGCCTCACGTCCCTGGTCGAGGCCTGTAGCTCCGGCGTCGCGAGACCCGCGATGTCTACCAAGCGGCGACCCGCGAGATAGCCCACGGCCCCGATGTCGTGGGTGGCCACGAGACCCGTCTCGGAAGTGTTGGCCGCCAGCCAGCGCGCAAGCGCCACGTGGTGGTCGTTTACGTAGGCCACGTTCTGAGTGTACACCTGGGCGCCACGGAGCCAGGAGAACGCCAAGACGACGAAGACTGCCGCCCCCGCGATGCCGGGCAACACGCGGAATGAGAGACGGGCCAGAAGGAGACGGCCTCCCTCGAGGCCGTAGAGCACAAGGATAGGGATCACCGGGATCAGGTAGCGGCCGTGGTGATAGACGGCCGGAAGCCACCACGCGTAGGCCAGTATGAGGGCGAGGACCCAAATAGCGATGGGGTGATGAGGCGATGAGGCGATGAGGCGAAGGGGCAGTGAAGTGCCCGCGCGCGCGCCGCGGCGCCATCGGTGGACCGGTATTATGGCAGCCAAGAGGGAGATTGACTTGAAAATCCCTTCTCCCTCTGGGAGAGGGTTAGGGTGAGGGCCAACGGGCCCGGGATTCTTCACGCTGCTAGGGTGCCGGAAACCGGCAAGGGCGATTGCGAGGAGATAGACCAGCCCGGGGTAGAGGAGGAGGACGGGCCCACGGGCGAGTTCGATCACGGCTGCGGCAACAAAGGCAAGAGGTGAGGTGTCGGCGGCGTAGGCGGCGTGCTTAGCGTAAAACGCGCTGGGCAAGACCGAGCCCTCGACCAGGAAGTTCAACAGCGCGACCGGTATGGATGCGAGAGCCATAGCGCCAACGAGCACCATCATTGCGACGAGCCGCCGGCGCGCGAGGAGTGCCACACCGAGGAGCGCTCCGAGGAGGATGCCTTCGGGGCGTGTCGCGCCCAAGAGGCCCGCAAGCAGTCCTGCCACCAGGGCACGTGTGGGAGCGGCCGCGTGGCTGGTGACAGGCTGCGTGGGCGAGCCCGCAGCTCCGCCTTGAGGCATCGCGGGAAGGATGGAGGTACGAAGAGTGGCGAGGCTCAAGGCGGTGAAAAGAAGCGTCTCCATGCCGGATAGGGCCGCCCAGGCCAGATGCCATTCGAAGACCACAACAACGCCCGCTAGCAGCGCCAGCCAGCCCGGGGAGTGCGGAAACAAGGTCTGCGCGAGACGGGTTGTTTCCCAGGAGTTCCAGGCTGAGCAGAGGATCCCTAGGACCAGAGTCCAAGGGAGGCCGATGCCGAGGAGGTAGCCCGGCACGATGAGTGCTGTCCAAAAGGGCGCGGTGGACACGGCGGCAGGCTCGCCCGGATTAATGGACCACTCGCCCCGTAGGGCCAGATTACGGGCGATGGTTTGGTGGATCCAGGAGTCATCCAAGGGGTAACCCGGCTCGCCACCCGTGAGCAAAGCGGTTCCCAGATAACCCCCGGCGCTGAGGAACGCGCCCGCGAGGCACAGGGCGGCGAGCCGGCGGCTGGATACCTCACGGTATTTGATGGCCGGGCCCGCCCCTTCATCGCTGGACAAAGGCCAGGGGCCTTTGGAGACTCTTGTTGGTAGCGCGCCTTAGCGCGCCCGCGGCGGACAAGGGCCCCAGCCACCCCATCGTGCTGCAGTCCGTGCTATCGGCCCCCGCACTCTAGCGGGGATCCGGGCGGGCGCGAGTCAACCGGAGGTCCCTGGCTGGCGAGCGAAGGAAGAGACCGCGGCGTAGACGCGGTGCATCTCCAAGTCAAGGGGATCCGGCCAGTAGTAGGGGCGGATCACGGTGCCACCGAACGCCTCGATGATTTCGGGATAGTCATCGATACAGAAATCGGGAAGGACCCTGACACCGAGGGTTTCGAGCCGCTCATGATGCCGGTCCAAAGGCTTTTCGAAACAGTCCTTGACGTAAGGCCTCAAGCCGAAGCGGTCGAGGGTCGCCCAGCGGATGCCGACGCCGGACCACACGTAAAGGGCGTGGCCGTCCAGAACTAGCTGCTGGAAGGTCTCCCGGACCCACGGGCGGAGGGTCCCGTAGGTAGAGACAAGGGTGTAGTCCACGTCGAAGAAGACGTTCACCGGACCGGACCCACCGTCCACGGCGCCAAGATCGAGGTCATACGCCGGCCCGGAGCGGCGTCGAACCTGGGATCGTGGCCCCTGGACTCTTCCCATTCCCACCTACGGCGACGAAAGACATGGCGTAGAGGTCTGCATAGAGGCCTTGGCGGGCCACCAGCTCGTGATGGGCGCCCTGCTCCACTATGCGGCCTTGGTCCATGACGACAATCCGGTGGACCTCCCGGACGGTTGACAGACGGTGGGCGATGATAAAGGAAGTCCGGCCCTCCAGGAGAGTGCGCAGGGCCCGCTGGATGGCCAGCTCGGTCTGGGTGTCCACGTTTGCGGTGGCCTCGTCCAGCATGAGAATCCGGGGATCCGCAAGGACGGCTCGGGCGAAGCTGAGGAGTTGACGTTGACCAACGCTGAGATTGCCGCCCCGTTCGTGGAGGGTGGCGTCGTAGCCGCCATGCAATCGCCGAATGAAGGCATCGGCGCCTACTGCATGAGCTGCCTCCTCTACCTCAGCGTCGGTCGCCTCCAGGCGACCGTAGCGGATGTTCTCCCGGATGGTACCGGTGAACAGGAACGGGTCCTGGAGAACAATGCCAAGCTGCCGCCGCAGGGAGGACTGGGTCACGCCGCGGATGTCATAGCCATCAACGAGAATGGATCCGCCGGTGACGTCATAGAAGCGGGCAAGGAGGCTCAGGACGGTACTCTTGCCGGCGCCCGTGGCGCCGACCAGCGCCACGGTCTCGCCCGGCGCGACGTCGAGGGTGAAGTCCTCTAGGACCGGGATGCCGGGGACATAAGAGAACCGCACGTGGTCGAAGCGAACTGCGGCGCCGGCGGGGCCTCGCCCGGGCAGTGAGGAAGTAAGGAGATGAGGAGCTGAGGGTTCCTCCCCTCCCCCCCTTCCTCCGGGAAGTGACGAAGTGAGGAAGTGAGGAAGTGGGGGGTCCCCCGCTCCCGTCCTCATCTCCTTACCTTTCCCGTCCTCCCGAGGGTCTGGCAAATCGATGGCGCCTGGGGCATTTTCGACGCTGGGCCGGCTGTCTAGGACTTCGAAGATGCGAACGCCACCTACCATGGCGCGTTGGAACTGAG
>CAZPYZ010000464.1:0-1141 GCA_964590215.1 uncultured Dehalococcoidia bacterium
ACGATATCATGCCTAGTCTCGTGGGCTCGGAGATGTGTATAAGAGACAGGGCTGGCCTCGGCCGCCTTCTTCAGCCTGCGCATGGACGATGCCCTGGCGGCGTCAGAGCGAGCCGTGGAGGTGGCCCGGGCCGTGGGGGAGCCGGCCCTGCAAGCCCACGCCGATGCCATCCATGGGTATGCACTCATCGGCACCGGTCGCCTGGAGGAGGGGTGGCAGATCCTGGAGGCCGCCTGGGAGGCGGCCGATGCGGCCAACGACATGCAGGTCGCCTACCTGACCACGATGTGGCTGGGCTTTGCCGCGCTGACCCTGGGCGACCCAGAGGAGGGGCAGCGCTACATCGAGCGGGAGCTGGAAAAGCCGCGGCTGGCTCAGGCGCCGGACCCCCGGCTCACCCTCCAGGGTCTGCTGGGCTACTGCCTCTCTTTCGGTGGCGAGTTGGAGCGAGGCCTGGCCCTGGTGCAGGAGGCGGACGCGGTCATCAAGGGAGGGTTCGACCTGGCGCCGGAGCTGTGGGCTGGCAACTGGGAGCATAGCGAGGCAACGTCACGCCAAACCCGCGACCATTACCGCCGCCAGGGCGACCGGTGGCTCACGGCGGAAATGAGTTATCGCCTAGCCCGGACGCTGCGGCTGAAGGGCGAGGACTCGGCGGCGGTTCTACTGCTACACGAAAACGTGGACGTGGCGGTGGAAGGAGGGTGCCCCTTCCAAGAGCTGCGATGCCATGCGGACCTGGCGCTGCTGGCCACTGACACAGGCGATTCGGAGAGTGCCGACGCCCACTTGGCCCGCTGCCACGAGATTATGGCTGGCGGTGAGGATTGGCGCGGCCTCACCGGCAGGGTGTTGCTGGCTCAGGGGATGCATGCCGCCGCCCAAGGCCGGGTAAGCGAAGCCGAGGACACCCTTCAAGAGGCAGCGGCTCTCTTTCGCCGTTTTGGCCTGCCCTGGGACGAAGCGGAGGCCCGGCAACGCCTCGGCCGCGCCCTCTTGAAGGCAGAGGAGCGTGTCCGTGCGCTGGAGCAGTTCGACGCCGCGCTGGCCATCTACCGGCACCACAAAGCCGGAGCGGTATGGGTCCAGCGGGTGATGGAGGACCGGGTGGCGGCAGGCGGGTTGATCACTTCCTAGCGGA
>CAZPYZ010000464.1:1241-4069 GCA_964590215.1 uncultured Dehalococcoidia bacterium
CCTTATGCGTTCCAATACGCGCTGAAGGTCCTGGAGATCGCCCATAAGTACCGCAAGGGCGAGCCCTGGGAATATGTCGAGCCGGCCCGATTTCGAATGTAGCGCGGCAGCCGACCGGGAGCCCAACCCATGTTGGGACGGATTACGAGTTTCCTGGAGGAGGTGGGCCATGTACAGCAATATCCTCGTACCCCTTGACGCCTCGAAGTTTTCCGAGACGGTGCTGCCATTAGTGGAGACGCTGGCGAAAGCCGCGAGCGCCAAAGTCACCTTCGTCGTGGTGGGTGAACCCTTTGTGGAGGAGATTGGCTACGCCCCCGAGGGGCTGGGGGTAGACACGACGTATGCGCCCGTGGGCCTTCCCCCACCCCTGCCGGACCTCGACCGGCACCGGACAACTCTGGATCAGGCGCTACAGCGGTTCCAGGATCGGGGCCGCACTTACCTGGACGCTGCGGCACGGCCGCTGCGGTCCAAGGGAGTAGCGGTGGAAGTGGAAGTGCTTTTGGGGCGGGTCGCCGACCGGATCGCCCACTATGCCAGGGACCACAATGCCGACCTGGTGGCAATGGCCACTCACGGCCGCACCGGGCTGGCCCGCCTGCGCTATGGCAGCGTGGCCAACGAGCTGACTCAGCGGCTTGAAATGCCCCTGCTCCTGATGCGGCCTAAGGAGGACTCCGGAGATGGCGGATCCACCCCGCCTCGGATCCCACGCTGCCTGGTGGTCCCACTGGACGGGTCGAGCCTGGCAGAGCAAGCCCTGCCCCATGCCAGGGCCATCGCTTCCATGCTGGGCATCGAGGCGCATCTCATTCGGGTGGTTGGTCAGCCGGGCCTCGCGTTCCTCGAGCCCGATGAGGCCCCGATCCAGGGGCTGGAAGCGGAACGGGCCAGGGCGGCGGGCGACTACCTCCAGCGCGTGCAGGGCGACCTGAGCGCCGGGGGTATCAAGGCGAACATCGCCGTCCTGCACGGCCAGCCGGCCATGAATATCGTCACCTACGCCAGCGGTCTCAGCGATAGCCTCATCTGTATGACCAGCCACGGGCGGACCGGGCTGGGCCGCTTCCTGCTGGGCAGCGTGGCCGACAAAGTGCTCCGGGAGATGCCGGACTCCGTGTACCTGGTGAGAGCCCGGGCCCAGGCCGCCTGAGCATATTCCCCCGGTCCAAAGTCCTGAGTCCGGCCGCCACCCCTGACGCAGGTACGAGTTCAGAGTTACTCGTTCCGCATGAACTGTTTTCAAGGGGCCGGGGTTCCGGGGGGTGGCCGAAACCCAGAACTCTGAACCCCGAACCCGGAACAATTGCTGGCTCAGGACTTGGACTACCTCCTGCCTGCCAGCGCCTTCTCCGGGGCCTCCTTACGAAATGCCGGAATGACATGCTTGCCGAATAACTCCATGGAGTTGAGCACGACTTCATGCGGCATTGTTTCCGTCTGCATCACCAGGATGACCTGATCCACCCCCGCGTCTTCGTACAGCTTTACCCCCTCGATGCAGTGTTCCGGGTCGCCGGCAATGATGATGCCCCGTTCCCGCAGCGTGTCCGCGTCCATGCCGGCGAACGCAGCCCTCGCCGCTCCCGGCCCGCTGTCCAGTGAAATGCCGACCTGCTCCGCCTGCGCCTTGTGGGCCTCGTCCGACTGGCGCAGCCAGCGCCCGAAGTCCGCCTTCAGCACCTCTGGCACGCCGCCCCACGCCTCGAGCAACTCCTCGTAGGCATTGACCCGGTCCCGAACGTAAGGCTTGTCGGGGCCAAAAAACGTCTTCAGAGAACGGGCACAAAGCTCCTTCGCTTCTGTGTCATCTTCCATAACACAGCACTGGACGTTGTTGCCCCAGAAGGCGTTGAGGTAGGCGCCGACGGGCGTCGCATGCTTGACCCTCTCGCGGTACCGCTTGACGTGTTCCGCGAGGATGGTACTGGCAAAGGTTGAGGAGGAGAGCACCCCTATGCCCTTGTCGGCTGCCACGTTGAAACTCTCCGTCTGCGTGCAGGCCAGGTAGAGCGGCGGATGCGGCTTCTGGAAGGGCTTGGGTAGCACCCGGCGCTTTGGAACGTTCCAGAATCGCCCCTCCCAGGAGAACTCATCCGATTGCCAGATCTTCGGCAACATGGTGATGGACTCTTCCCACATCGCTCGAGTGTCCCGGGGGTCGATGCCGAGACCGACCTGCTCATACACGTTAGAGCGGCCCGTGCCGACCTCGATGCGGCCGTCCGTCAACTGGTCCAGCAGCGCGACCCGTTCGGCTACCCGAACCGGGTGGTGGTAGGGCAGGATCGAGACACCGAAGCCTATTCGCATCCGCTTTGTAACCTGGCTCAAAGCCCCGAACATCACCTCGGGACAGGGGGAGCCGGAAAACCCGATCAGGAAGTGGTGCTCCACCATCCAGAGCACGTCGAAGCCCATCCGGTCCGCGAGCGCTGCCTGCTCCAGCGTCTCCTTGTAGAGCGTGTTCCAGTCGACTTCAGTGCCCTCGTAGGGCCGCTGCATCTCGTAGAGGAGGCCGAACTGCATCGTCTTTCTCCCAAACTCGAAATTTCGGACTGCGGCCAAGTCTAGCACAGCCCGGCGAAAGGCGGGCGCCGGCAACACAGGAAGTGACAGGGCATGGCGGTAAACACGCCACCAAGGAAGGCAACCTGTCATTCTGGAGCGTGGGAGGTTCGGGGATCGGGCGGGGGAGCGAAGAATCTCCTCAACCATCGGGTTTGTCAGTTCAATGGTCGCGGAGATTCTTCAGTCCGCCCTCTCAACCCCAACTCCCCCCGCTTCTTCAGAATCGCCACGCGGGCTGGCGCCCGCAGCCCAGT
>CAZPYZ010000465.1:0-4056 GCA_964590215.1 uncultured Dehalococcoidia bacterium
GGAACCACGCCGCCTGCCAGGCCGATCCTAGAAGCACGGCCGGAAAGCCGGTGACACTGGGGCTGCGCCCCAGACCCCAGGTTTGCGCCGCCTCCCTCGACTGAGTGCGGCTTTCCGGCCGCACTCCTAGGTGCGCCTCACCCCGAGCCAGCCGGTAGAGGGCGCCCAGGCCGGACTGGACCATCCCCGCGACGCGGTTGTGGGGATCGCGGCTGGTTCCGGCGACCGCCGCCTCGTTGAGCCCGTCGATGGCCGCGGAGTCCTCCAGCAGGTACCAGTCCTCGTAGCCTGTCCGGCCGGCCGGAAGCCAGGGAGCGCGCGCTACCCTGAAGACTGTCGAGGAGATCAAGCCCGGGACGCCGGGGCCCGCCACGGCCTGGTGAAACGCCCAAATGGCCCCCTCGTACGCAGCCGGGGACACCGTGAGCCGGGGCCAGTGTCGAAAGACGTAGGCAAGCACCATGGGCCTCGTTGATACGCATGTTCACCCAGACGGCGACCGACAGCAAGCGTCCGGGGCGGGGCCCCAGTTGTCCCGCACCATTGCCTAATCCACCAGTTGGTGGGGCGGCTTTTCAGCGTGCCCGAGGCTGCGCAGGCTGAAAAGCCGGCGCCACCAAAGTAACTGTTGACAGTTCCAGGTTCAAAGTTCTGGGTTCCACCCCAGTCCCCCCTGAGCCCGGAAACCCGCACGCTGAAACCGGCTAACTCGGCGCCAAACACCCTGAAGTCTGAACTCGTACCCACCAAACCGTTGGACCAAGGGGACGCCTGGTTAGCCTTAGAGGACCAGGGAAGGGTTTGTTCTCTACCTCGGGACCCACTAACGCGAGCCCGATGGCTTGGCCCCCAGGATGCTGGTAGGCCACCGAAAGCTTTTTGCGCGAGCTTCGGCATTGAGGGGAGAGAAGGGGGGCCTGCTCTGGCCGACCCCCCTCCAACTCTCCGCGATCGCCCTTCCCGGTGTGCGGCGCCCCAGCAGAATCAAGAAACCCGGGCCCCGTTGGCCCTCACCCTAACCCTCTCCCAGAGGGAGAGGGGATTTTCAGGCCAAGCTGTCCGACGCTGGGCACCGCGGCCCTAGAAGCACGGCCGGAAAGCCGGTGACACTGGGGGCTGCACCCCAGACCCCAGGTTCACACAGCGGTCGTTTGCCCCGCCTGCCTCGACAGAGTGCGGCTTTCGGGCCGCACTCCCAGGGTATCCAACACCCTCGGGCCAGGAGGCGAGGGCCCCTGCTCTCCATTTCGTAGGGATGACAGCCCGGGAGGACTCAGCAGCTCGCAGGTGCGAGGAGTTCGATCTCCCTACGCTGCCGAGGGCGTGCTGCCGCAGGACGTTGGCTCGGTGGCAGACATCTTGTCGCCCTCGTGGTCCTTGTGGCCGTCCTCCCACCCCTGCATCGAGACCTCAATGATCTCGAACTCCCCGTTGTCCGTCTTATGGCACACCCAGACCTTGCCGTCCGGGCCCTGGTCCTGGGCCTGCGCGGCCTCGCTGTTCCCGGGCGATTCTGGGCGGCCTGGGTCCTCGGGCCTGCCGTGCTCGCCGGACTGCCCCGCATCCTCAGGGGCTCCCACGCCGGCCGGCCTGCCATGCTCACCCGCCTGCCCCGCCCCCTCGGGCGCTCCCACCCCCTCGGGCTTGCCGACGTCCTCTGGCTTGCCAGCCGGGTCCGGCTGGCTGGACTGGTCGGGGAGGCCGACCGCCGTCGGGACCCCCGTCCCGTCCGGCCTGCCCGATACAGGGGTGACGGCGGTGCCGGAGGGCCGTCCGGTCCCGTCGGGCCCGTCGGCGTAGACGGGCCCCACCAGACTCACGGCCAGGAGCAGGCCGGTCCCGTAAGAAAGCCACCTGTGGTTCGACATGGTGTTCATGTCCCCCTTTCCTATTTTGTGTTGGCGGAGGGGCGCCCCACTGGTCATCGGCGTATCAGGGTACCCCGCCTCACCAGGCTTTCCACCAGGTAAAACGCAGGGTGGGTGAGTAAATGATTAATGGCGGGTGAAAGTTCGGTAGAAATTCGCGGGGCAGACGAAAGGCGTTCACGGGACAGGTAGCCGGGACGCGGGTGCAGGCAAGATGCCTGCGCTCCCAGGTGCACTTTGCGGCCGCGCTGCTGGAAGCGGGCTCAGTGGGAGGTAACGAAGAGTGGTCCAGAAGGAGCTTGCAGGCTTTCGACCCCCACAGATGGGTCCCGATATCAACGGTGTACACGTGACCTGCTCTTGGCCCCGGTGGAGCAACCGGCCCCTCGCTTGACGATTTACTGCGCCGAGGGCCAACCCGTTCAGCCGGCGGCGCGGAGGACGAAGCCCGACGTGGTACTTCGAGAACCGGGTGATTGGAGACCGGCGTCCGTATCTTCAGCGGGCATGGTGCGAGGCGGTACTCGCGAATCCGGTCAAAGAGGAGCAGCAGGAAGACGGGCGGTTCCGCTTTTGGGGCTTCGTGAGATCGGCCAGTACCTACGGGTGGTGACGTTGGAAGACCGGGAAACCGTGCTGAACGCATTCCCGGATAGGAGTTTCAAAACCATGAGGTTGCACTACGACGCGGAGAGCGATTACCTGTACGTCAAGGTCGCTGACCGTGAGGCGGCGCCGGATGCCGAGGAGATCCTGCCGGGGATCGTTGCCGGCTACGACGCTGATGGCCGCTTGATTGGCCTGGAAGTAGAGCACGCGAGCGAGCTATTCGACCTGACAGAGGTCGATTCCTCAGTTGCGGCCCTGCCTCCTCAGGCCCCACCGCACGGCGACACCGTCAGTAACGCCGCACAAAGGAGGTGGCCCGGATGGGAAACCCAGGAAGGCGCCCGGCTGAAGCCTGCAGCCTCGAACAGCTACGGGAGCACTACAAGAGTAGGTGGATCGCCGTGGAGGTTACGGAAGAGACCCCGGGAGCCGGCATCACAGGGCGCGCTTGATCTCGGCCGGCAAGAGGTGACAAGAAAAACGGGTCATCGAGGAACTGCGCAAGTTTCGCGCACAGAATCCGGACAGGGGGACAGGTCTGTTTTATGCCGGACCGATGGTCAGGCCGGGGCAGGATATCGTCGTTGCCTCTGACTAGCACCATCCCAGCGAAGGCACTGCCGGGAGAAGCGTTTGCTCGCGTCGCCATAACGCTTAATGGCGTAGCCTTCGCGATGATTGTGGATACCGGAGCTTCTGACAAGCCCCGCACTCATGCCGTGGCCCTGCTCGGCGATGTGGGCAGTACACTTGGCCTGAACGCAACCTGCTCTAATTAGAAGAGCCACCCGTGTCCAGCCATTTTCTCTTTGACGTAACAGACAATGCCGGCCGCCGGGTTACATTAACAAGACCTTGGCTACCACGTTCTCGTCGAGATACAGCGGGAAGGTCAGCGGACAGGGCGAGCGTACTTCTTTCGGAGCTGAATGGCGAGACCATCCTCCTCATCCAGTTCGTTCTGAATCTCCTCCTGATGCTGGTACCAGTACGCCAGGGCGACCCGGACGTGCTCCTGCGATTGCACAGAGGGTTGCGAGCCGGCAGGTCAGCTCAAACCGAGCCACGAACGTAAGGAAGTGCCGCGCCGCCAGCCACCCAGCGAGGGAGTGGTAATAGGTGGCCGGATGGGTTCACTCGCTCACCCGCGTGGCTCGGGTCCCGTCGGCGGCCGCACGTCCTTCCTAAACCACTCCATCGACTCCAGGATCGCCGCCACGCTCTCCACCGGAAACCGGAAGATGAGGTCAGGATTTGCTGGCAGTCGTGAAAGGTGAAGTGGAGATTACCGGGGAGGACGGCTTTGCGCTGGCCTTGCGGTCTCTTTGGCGATCCTGATCAAGGTGCGCAGCGCCCGATTGACCGGCGTCGGAATCCCCAGGTCCCGTCCTCGTTGCGCGATGTACCCGTTCAGGAAATCAATTTCGGTCGGGCGGCCGGCCTTCCAGTCGTCATACATGGAGGTATGAATGTCGCGAATCTCCTGGGACCACCGCACCACCTTGTCGGCCATATCGGGAGACAGTGGAACTTTGAGCCCCGCGGCCACGGCGGCTACCTCGCCCACGATTTGAGGGAT
>CAZPYZ010000466.1:0-1334 GCA_964590215.1 uncultured Dehalococcoidia bacterium
AGTCTGACGTCCAAGGTCCAAGGTCCAACGTCCAAGGTCCAACGTCTTCCCAACCCCATGGAGCTTGGACTGTGGACAAATTTCTTTCCGGGGGTTGGCATGAGCTCCATCGACTACTCGCTCACTTCGCATATCGCCACCATCACCATCAACCGTCCCGAAGCCCTGAACGCGATGACGGACGAGATGCACCACGCCCTTGCGGACACCTACCGGAAGTTCATGGTCGACGAAGAGGCGTGGGTCGCCATCGTCCGGGGCGCCGGAGACCGGGCCTTCAGCGTCGGGCGGGACCTGAAGGAGCGGGCTGCGCTCTTCGATGCCGGGGACGCCCTTCGCCCGAACCCCACCTGGCCCGAGATAGATAAGCCGGTCATCGCCGCGGTCCACGGCTATGCCCTCGGCCTGGGCTGCCAGGAGGCCCTCCGGGCCGACATCCGCATCGCCGCCGACACGGCCCGTTTCGGTCTCACCGAGGTCCGGGTGGGCATGGCCGGCCCCGTGGACCCCGTCATCCGCCTGCTTCCCTTCAGCCAGGCCCTCTACATGCTGCTGACCGGGGCCCATGTCGACGCTCGGCAGGCCCTACAGTTCGGCCTCGTGGTGCAGGTGGTGCCCGCGGGCGAGCTGGACGCGGCCGCATGGACTCTCGCGGAGACCATCGCCGGCAATGCGCCCCTGGCGGTTAGGGTCACGAAACAAAACGCCTACTACGCCCGCTTCCTGCCCCCGGAGCTGGCGGCCCGCCATATCCGCCTCAACGGGCGCCGCGTGGATCAGTCGGAGGACATCAAGGAGGGAGCTCGCGCCTTCGCCGAGAAGCGCAAGCCCCGGTGGCTAGGAAGGTAAGCTCCTCCCGGAACAACCACCCCGCGAGCTGACGACGTGCAGGATATCCGGCGCGGCCCTGCTATCGAGCGCGGGTGTGCGGCGCATCACCTCTCCCGGCGGGGGCTCTTCTGCTACGGGCACAGTCTGAAGGAGAATGGAGCGAAGAGCGAGATCGACCAGGTCCGAGCCTTCCGCGACCGTACCGGTTCGGCCCTTGGTGTCCTCGCGTAGCAGAAGAAACTGCTCTGCATACTCACGGCCTCGGGTTGTTACCGCATCCCGAATCGCGGCAAGCGCGCCAGCCTTGGTTTCGAAGTAGCCAGCCACGTTACGGGAGGGCAGATCCCAGAGTTCGAACCCATCACGTCATTCTACCGGGAGCGTCTTGTGCGGCGACCACGTCTCTGCCTCAGGTGTGCATGGAAGAACGACGTCATGAGATCCAAGGCGCGCGCTATGTGCGGTGAGTCCGAAGCGCGCTTGATGAAGGAGTGGGGCATCCC
>CAZPYZ010000466.1:1344-4055 GCA_964590215.1 uncultured Dehalococcoidia bacterium
GAGATCGATGGCGCCGCCGGCGGCGCGGTAGGCGGCGGCGAAGCGGTCTGCCATGTCGGGCGTGACGTTGTCGTCGGCGGTGCCTTGGAGCACCAGGAGCGGAGGCAGATCCACCTTCTCGCCCCGCTCCAGGATCAAGGTTGGGTTCCCCTCGACCATCGCCTCTTCCGTACGGAAGAAATTCAGGTGGCCCTTCATCCCGCTTGCCCGCCCAGCGTCCCGGTACATGTGATACCGCGCCAGGGGATCCAGGACCGGCCAGCAGGCGGCCACGCAGGCGAAGCGGGCATCGACCTCCGGCGCCTCTGCCAGGGGCAGCGCGGCGTAACGCGGATCGGAGGGGCGCAGGGCGGCCAGCACCGCCTGGTGTCCCCCACTGGAGGAGCCCAGGGCGCCGATGCGTCCGCCACGGCCGCTGAAGTCCTCGGCGTGGACCTTCAGCCAGCGGGCAGCCAGGTTGATGTCGGTCAGGGAGTCCGGATAATGCCCTTGAGGCGGCTGGCGGAAGTCGACGGCGGCTACCAGGATGCCCCTGGTCGCGAGCCCGCGATCAATGGGCTCGTTGCTGGTCCTGTCGTTGGAGTTCCAGCCGCCGCCGTGGATGTCCAGCACCGCAGGAAAGGGTCCAATGCCCTGGGGTTCGTAGATGCGGGCCAGCATCGGTGTCCCCCTGTGGCGCTGGTAGGGGATGTCTTGGACGTTTACGTCGAATCGGACGGTTGTCGTGGCCATAAGTTCTTCTGTTCTCCGCGCTTTCGGGCCGCTGTAACGTGGCTGAGCCGCAGGGTGACCCCACTCACGACCCACTACTCACTACGTACCAGCAACTATCCACTGCCCCGGAGCCGCGGGTCCAATGCATCTCTACAGGCCAAACAGTGCTTTCGCGTCTCCTGTGGGTAGGGCGTCGGCGGTATGCTACCATCGTGCGCTTGCCTCCAACAACGGATCTTCGGCTCCGTGGGAGTTCAGGGTTTCTCGGCTGCGAGTGAACGGTTTCAACGCTGCAGGCTTCCGGGTCCGGGAGGAATGGGGCGGAACCCAGAACCTTGAACCCAGAACTGTGCACAGTTACCCGGCTTCCCCTTGGTCGCTGAAGCCCATTCGCGACCTGGACAGGGAGCAATCCGGTGACCTACAATGAAATATAACCTTCACGTAAACGGCAGAATAGCTTGACCAACCACCCACCCACGACGCTGCCCGCAATGCAGCACCCATCGACCACTGACACTGGCGGGGCGCACCCCGGTGATTCCAAGGGCAAGCCACGGCTGGGCCTCAGGCTCGCCACCTTTGTCTCACTGCGCTACCGGGACTATCGTTACCTGTTCCTCAGCATCATGGTCACCGCGGTGGGCATGTGGATGGGGCAGATCGCCATGGGGTGGCTGGTGTGGGAGCTGACCGAGGATCCCTTCATGTTGGGGGCGGTCAATGGCGTGAGAGGGGTGGCGTTCCTGGTCCTGGGCCCTTGGGCCGGGGTCGCCGCTGACAGGATGGACCGGAAGCGCCTGATGTTCCTCAGCCAGGGATGGGTGATGCTGCTCTCCGGTGTCTTGAGCGCCCTGATCCTTACCGGCCACATTCAGGTGTGGCATCTCTTCGCGTTCTCGCTGCTGACCTCCATGGGAGAGGCCTTCACTCAGCCGGTGCGCCAGACGCTCATCCCGTCCTTGGTCCCGCGGGCAGACCTCATGAACGCGGTGGCCCTCCAGTCGGCGGCGTTTAATTCGATGCGCGTCATTGGTCCCAGCCTTGGCGGCGTCCTCGTTGCGTCCATCGGGGCCGGCGGTGTGTTTGGTATCCGGACCGCGGGTTTCATCCTGGTGTTGGCCCTTCTGGGGCTGGTACGGGTCCCCCATCAAGAGGCTGTCGCCCAGAGGAAGAGTGCCGGTCACGACCTCATCGAAGGGCTCCACTACATCTGGAGCAGCCGCACCCTCTCCTGGCTCATCCTTCTGGCCCTGATACCCATGGTCTTCGCATTCCCCTTCCAGAGCCTGATGCCAGTCTTCGCGGACGCGGTGCTCCACGTGGGGCCTCAGGGCTATGGCCTCCTGGTGTCCTTCATCGGAGCAGGCGCCTTAGCGGGGACCCTTTGTGTCGCTTCCCTCACCGGATTCGAGCGAAAGGGAATGCTGCTCCTCCTGAGCGGGGTCAGCCTAGGAACTGCCCTCTTCCTCTTCTCCCGTTCTGACTGGATGCCCGCCTCGCTGGTCCTCGGGATCCTGATAGGCGGCTCCCAGATGACCTATATGGCGATGACCCAAACCCTGCTGCACATGAACGTAACCGATGCCATGCGGGGCCGGGTCATGAGTATCTATATGCTCGACCACGGGCTGACTCCTGTCGGTGCCCTCCTGGCAGGAGGCGTTGCCAGCCTTCTGGGAGCGCCCTTCGCCGTTGCCGCGATGGGAAGCGCGGTCGCCGCCCTCGCCATAATCGCTTTGCTGCGCGTCCCCCATATACGGCGGTTGGGGTAGGGCGCTGTCACTTCGTCGAGCGGTGAGTGGGCCACCCATTGACGGCCTGCCCCCACACCACGTACGTTTGCCCTCGGTGAGCCTCCGAATCCTGGTCCCACTCCTCGGCCTCCTCGTCGCAGGCTGCACGGCGACCGGAAGTAACCCCCCCCGTCCCACTGCAACACCGACGAAGACCTGTCTCTTATACACATCTCCGAGCCCACGAGACTAGGCATGATC
>CAZPYZ010000467.1:0-4054 GCA_964590215.1 uncultured Dehalococcoidia bacterium
CCCCCGGCGGGCCCACCAGCCCCTCCATCCTCACGGGCCCTTCGTCAAACCGAACCTCAAGCAGCGTATCCGCCACCTCCTGGCCCCACACTGCGGCCGCCGCGTCCCGAGGCGCACCGGACCCCGCGGTCTGGAACAGGCTCCGTCCATCGGACCGCAGTGAGAACCCCACGCCGGGACGAGCCAGCGCGTACTGTTCAACCACTCTGGCGCACTGGGAGGCTTCCGACCCAGGGGAGCGCAGGAACTTCCGTCGCGCGGGGTAGTCCTTGAAGAGGTCGCGGACGGTGACGGTGGTCCCCGCTGGGGCTCCGTGGGGCGATTGATCCACCAGCCTGCCTCCGGCGTAGTGGGCCATGGACCCAGCCAGGGCGGACGCGGGCCGGGTAAGAAAGGAAACGTGGGCCACCGCCGCGATGCTAGGAAGCGCCTCTCCCCGGAACCCCAAAGTCGCGATGGACAGGAGGTCGTCGGCCCGGGTGATCTTGCTGGTGGCGTAGCGTTGAAACGCGAGGAGGACTTCGTCGGGATCAAGGCCGCAGCCGTCGTCTTGGACTCGGATCAGGCGGCTGCCTCCGCCCTCGATCTCCACCGTAATCCGGGTCGCACCCGCATCAAGGGCGTTTTCCACCAGCTCCTTGACCACGGAGGCCGGCCGCTCGATCACCTCCCCCGCGGCGATCTTCGCCCGCTCCGCCGCAGGCAGTACCCGCACCGGCATGCCGTTAGTCTAGCACAGACGTTTCGTCAGGCCGAGGTCGGTGGCGGGCAGAAGGCAGAAGCCAGCGATCCGAGTCACGACCGTCAGGGAGTGGAACCCGGGTGCAGCTCCCAGCGGAAGGCAGAAGGCACCAAGGCGACCCTTCCCTCAAAACCCTGAACCCCGAACCATAGACTCCGACCCCCACCTGTGACCTCTGAACTCCTACACCTCCCCCGTCACCAGCTTCGGCAGCCAGAACTCCACCACGGCCGGGACGCCCTGCTTCTCCGCTGCCTCCAGGCCTCGCTGCAGCGCCGGGGCGACCTCCTCCGGGTCCGTCACCTTCTCCCCATGGGCCCCGCTGGCCGCCGCCTCCGCCGCGAACTCCGGCGTCGGATCGAACCAGCCACCGTTGAAATCGTTGGCCTTGACCGCGTATCCGCCCGGGTGCTGCTGCACCAGGGTATCGGTCCCCGTCCGGTACCCCCGGTTGTTCATCACCAGGAAGACCACCGGCGCCTTGTGGAACCGGGAGGCCCAGAGCACCACCTGAGGGTTGGAGAACATCCAGGCGCCATCCCCCACCGCCGCCACTACCGGCCGGTCCGGCGTGGCGGCCTTTCCTCCCACGGCCGCCGGGGCCGACCACCCGATGCTGGACCCGCCCGTGCCCAGCAGCGTGCCCGGCAGACTCCGATTGAACAGGGAGGGATCGGTCATCTCGTGATAGATCCGCGCCTCGGGCGGGATCACCTCCCCCATTTGGAAGCTTACCCACCGAGGCGTCACCTTCCCCGACTCCGCATCCCGGTAAGCCCCCTCCCGTACCCGCGCCAGCCGCTCTCGTCCCTCCTGCTCCAGCCGCGCCAGCCGCTCCTCGCACGTCCGCCGCTGCTCCGCGGTCATCTGCGATCGCACCTCCTCCAGCAGCGCCGGGATCGCCTTGGCGGAGTCGGCGGTAATGGCCAGGTCACAAGGAAAGTCGTAGATGGGGGTCATCCTTTCCACGGGGTCAAGGTCGATCCGGATGATCTTGGCGTCGGGCTCGGGCTCGGTCTTCCCCGGCATCCAGGGCACGACGGTGTCGATAACCAGGGCGCAGTCGCACTTGGGGGGAAGCTGGCCGCCGTTGGGTGTTCCTCGGTACAGGGGGTGCCGGTCGGGGAGGTTCAGCCTGAAGGGCTCGGCCATCACCGGCGCTCCCAGGGTCTCAGCAAGCTCCGCCAGGCACGCCATCGCGGTGGGGTGGCGTCCGGCTTTGGAGGCGATGATGACGGGGTTTTGGGCCTGCAACAGGCAACGTGCGGCCTCCCGCAGCTCCCCAGCGTCCGGCGCGGGGCTGGTCGCGGGGCGCAGCTCCGAGAGGGTCGGGAAGCGCACCGTTCCGCCCAGGGGCGTCATCGCGACTTCGCGCGGGACCGCCAGGTAGGCCGGCCCCTGGGGCTCACTCAGCGCCACCTGGAACGCGCGGGTGATCACCAGGCCCGGGTTGTCGTAGCTAGCCAGCTTGTGGTCCCAGCGGGTGTACTGGCGCACGATCGCCCCTTGGTCCGGCACCTGCTGGAACCACTGGATGAAGCTGT
This sequence comes from uncultured Dehalococcoidia bacterium, assembly GCA_964590215.1. Classification (GTDB taxonomy): domain Bacteria; phylum Chloroflexota; class Dehalococcoidia; order SHYD01; family SHYD01; genus CAZPYZ01. Next base: position 2,287 of record CAZPYZ010000467.1, read on the forward strand.
CCCGCGCCCCCGGCACGCTCCCCGGCTCCGCTGAGGGCGGGTAGCCGGAGATCATCAGCACCGGGTAGTGGCCCCGGTCGGCGTTATGGATCGCCGCGCCCGCGTTCAGCAATCCGTTGTCCACGTGGAACACGGCTACCGACGGCTTGCCCGTCACCGCGGTTTCGCCGCAGGCCGCGGCCAGGGCCGCGTTCTCGTGGGTCATGGTCATCAGCTTCGGGCTGGCCCGCCCCAGCACCCGCGCTTTTGTGGTCGCCTCCTGGAAGTGGGCAAGCTCGGTACCGGACACGAACCAGATTCGCTCCACCCCCGCCAGCGCCATCGCCGTCACCATGGCATCGGACACGGTGTCAGCCGGCACTTCGTGCCAGCGGGATCGAATGCCGGTGACGGGGCTTGAGGGTTCCGTAGTCATGATCAGGCCTCCATTGGGGAATGAACGCGAGACGGAAGCAGCAGGGATGCCCTATTGTACGCTCTCGCCGTTTTCGAATCTGCGGAGAGCTTGCCTGGTAACACTTTTCTGTACCGGCACCTATCATACGGAGTCCCCGTTAGCGGGCCGGTAGTGTGGGCTCTCCGACTGGGCATTCGCGTGTGCAGTCACCCGGGTTGAACCTTGGGTGTCGCATGCGCGCCTGGTCCGGCCGACCTTCATCCCCGCACCGCGGCCCGGTGCTCGGCGTAGCTGCGCTTGGCCGGATGTCAGGAAGCCTGGCCTGCAAGCGGGTGGGGCAGGCTTTCCAGCCTGCCTTCGCAGGTTGAAAACCTGCGCCACCCAGGGAGCCAGCCCACCGCCGCCAGATGCTAGCCGGGCTACGCGCTGAGGATGTCCCGGCGTGCCAGCACTCGCTCCATGAGCGGTCGCATGCCCAAGGCCCGGGAAAGGGTTAGCGCCTCGTCCAGCAGTGCCACGGCGCGAGCGCGGTCCCGCGGCAACAGGGCGTCAGCGTAGTCGCAGAGGCTCCAGGCCAGCTCGGGCAGGTTCCCTGACCGGCGGCAGAACGCCAAGGCATCCTCGAAGTGGGTGGCAGCCCGGCCGGGGTCGCCCATAGTCGCGGCCAGCAGACCCAGCACTCGGTCGGTAGCCATGAGGAGCAGAAAAGTGCCCTTGTGAGGTCCGAACTCTTGGTACAGATCGGTGGCCAACGCAACGTCCTCCTGCTGCACCGCGGTCAGGGCCCGGCCGATGTTGACTACGGTGGAGAAGAGCGGCGAGGCCGAAGGGGAGGCCAGAAACGGACGTCCCGCCTCCTCCAGGACATCCAACAGCCCCACTTGCCCAACGATGCGGTTCGCCACGGGTATAACGGACGCAGGCGCCACGTACTCCTCTCTGGGGCCCGGCGGGGTGGTCCTCATGATCTCCACCAGGCGTTCCAGCAACTCCTGCCCCCTTCCAAACTCCCCCAGCTCGTATTCCGTGAGCACCCTCAGCCACAAACTCCGGATATCCCGTGGCGCCGCGGCCATGGCCCGGTCGCTGGAAGCCCGGGATTCCTGCCACTGTCCCCTTGCCCGTGACACCAGCTCGTTGGCCATGGAGGCCCGAGCGAGGTAACCCCGGTGGCGCATCGCCTCTGCCCGAGCCAGGGCGGCCTCCCCCTCCTCGGCGGCGCCCGCAGTATCCCCAGTGATGAGGAGGGCCAGGGAGGTGATGTAGTGACCGATGAACTGGCTCTGAAAGTCGTCGACCCGGCGGCCGATCGCCGCCGCCTTCAGGCCTGTCTCTTATACACATCTCCGAGCCCACGAGACTAGGCATGAT
>CAZPYZ010000468.1:0-4049 GCA_964590215.1 uncultured Dehalococcoidia bacterium
GTAGATCCCGTGCTCGATGGAGGCGATGCCGCCGAACACGGCGTTCTTGATCCCCTGAGTGGCCTGCGCGTGGGCCATGACCTTCTTCCCGGCAGCGCCGGCCTCGTAGACAATGACGGCGATCTCTTCCGGTGTGAAGCCGCTGGCGCCTGGCTCGTCGTTCGCCGACATGACACCACCGGACGTGTGCACCGTCGACGAGTGCGCCACAACGGATTGCCGTAATCGTTTCCCTCTTCTCCGTTCTTGGGCCCAGCTCGTCGGACACGCCCCGGCTACACCCCCGCTACGACCTCCAAGCGTTAACGGCACCTGAGCAAGACACCATTGCAACGTAGGGTTCTGCCAGAGCTGAAACTCGGTTGGTGTCTTTGCCGTTGCCAAATCCTTCACGGTCTTGGCACTGACCACCGAATCTTAGGGGGCGCCTACTGCCGTTAGCTCCACCCCCGAGGCCGGTACTGGATCGCCTCCGCCAGGGGCGCCGGCGCGATAGTCTCGGACCCGGCGAGGTCGGCGATGGTCCGGGCCACCTTCAGGATGCGGTGAAACCCCCGCGCCGAGAGCCGCAACTGCTGCATCGCCGCCCGCAGCAGCCCCTGGGCCTCCGGCTCCACCCGGCAGTGCTCCCGCACCTCCACCGGCGTCATGTCGGCGTTGGTGGCCTGCCGCCGTCCGGAGATGCTTCGCCCATCCGTCCCGCCGAACCGTTCACGCTGCCGCGCCCGCGCCGCCTCGACCCGCTCCCGCACCCGGGCCGACGCTTCACCCGCGGTCTCCTCCGTCAGCTTCTCGTACTCCACCCGAGGGACCTCTACGAAGATGTCCATGCGGTCCAGCAGCGGGCCGCTGATGCGTTTCTGGTAGCGGCTGACCATGGAGGGGGTGCAGCCGCACTCCTTCATGGGATCGCCATAGAAGCCGCAGGGGCACGGGTTCATCGCGCCAACCAGCATGAAATTGGCCGGGAATCGCAGGGTACCGCTGGCCCTCCCGATGGTGACCTCTTTGTCCTCCAGGGGCTGCCGCAGCACCTCCAGGTCCGCCTGCCCGAATTCCGGCAGCTCGTCCAGGAAGAGCACCCCCAGGTGGCTCAGGGTAATTTCGCCCGGCCGTGGCCTGCTGCCTCCCCCGACCAAGCCCGCCTGGGAGATGGTGTAATGGGGTGACCGGAAGGGGCGATGTTTCAGCAGAGGCGTGTCCGGCGGCAGCAGACCGGTGACGCTGTAGATCTTGGTCAGCTCCAGCGCCTCGTCCGGGGTCAGCCGGGGCAGGATACTGGGAAGGCAGCGGGCCAGCAGCGTCTTGCCGCTCCCCGGTGGGCCCATCATCACCAGGTTGTGGCTGCCCGCCGCCGCCACTTCTATGGCCCGCTTCACGTGCTCCTGCCCCTTCACGTGCTGCAGGTCCATCCCCTCCGGCGGCTCCCCGTCCAGGGCAAAGGGGTCGGCGGGCGGCAGGTAGGGCCGGAGCGGCATCTCGTCCCGCAGGTGGCTCACCAACTGCCCAAGGGACGCCAGGGGATACACCGCGCCCTGGTTCAGCAGCGCCGCCTCGTCCGCGTCCGCCTCGGGCACGTACACCCGCCGGATCCCCTTGCGGTGGGCCAGCTCCACCATGGGGAGCATTCCTGCGGTGTGGCGCAGGGCCCCGTCTAGGGACAGCTCGCCGAGGAACAGGGCCGGCTCCAGGCCGGGGCTCACCTGCTCCGACGCGATGAGGATGCCCACCGCGATGGGCAGGTCATAGGAGGCGCCCTCCTTCTTCAGGTTCCCCGGCGCCAGGCTGACGGTGATCCGCTTGCCGCCGGGGAAGGAGCAGCCGGAGTTGCGGATGGCCGACCGCACCCGCTCCCGCGCCTCCTGGACCGCAGTGTCGGGCAGGCCGACCACGTTGAAGGCCGGGAAGCCCGGCGACAGGTCCACCTCGACCTCCACCAGCTCCCCGTCCAGGCCCACCACCGCGCTCGTGAAGACTTTGGCAAGCATCCGCTATGGCCCCCCGCGGACTTTTTCGCTGTCCGACAGCACCAGAACGTCAAGCTCAGTAATGGCCCGTAACGTCCGATCGTTAGTCACGAACCCGGTGGCCCCGTCGTTCAGCGCGGCCGCCACCTGCTGCGCATCGATGGTTCGCACACCCTGGCGCGCCCGAGGCTCCGCGGCTCGCCGCGCGATGGCCACGGTGATGCCCGCCAGGGCGAGGTGAGGGTGCCACAACAGGACCGCCCTATACAGGTTACCCAGTTGCCGCTGGCCCCGCAGCAGGGGTTGCACCGTCAGCTCTGTCATGGTCAGTTGTGTTTCGCCCTTATCCCAACCCGCCTGCGTCACGCAACTCCTCAATGTCTTCCCAAGAATAGCCCGCTTCCAGCAGCACCTCCTCGGTGTGCTGTCCCACCTCAGGCGCCGGGCCACGGACGCCCACCTGGCTCTCACCGAACTTCAGGGGTGTCTGGACGGTCTCATAAGCGCCATGGGTGGGATGCTGCACCGCCGTGAAGAAGGCATTGGCCTGGACCTGCGGGTCATCGACGACGTCCGCCAGCTGCTGCACCGGGGCCCAGATCGCGCCGTGCTCGTCGAGGCGGCGGCCCCACTCCGCGCGGGTCTCCTGGAGGAAGGCCTCGTCCAGCAGGGCTACCAGCTCGGGTGCATGGGCGCGCCGGGCATCCATGGTCCCGAAGCGTGGGTCGGTGACGAGGTCCGGTCGCCCTAAGGCACGGCAGACGCCAGGCCAGTAAGGATCGGGCTGGATCATCACCAGCATCAGCCACGTCCCGTCCTTGGTCTGGTAGGCGTTCCAGAGGGGGTTGGCCACCTCTCTCCGGGAGACCCGCTTCGGGGATTGCCGCGACACCAGGGTGGCCTGCACGTCCGTCCCCAACACCCAGAGCCCCGAGTTCAACAGCGAGCCGGTGACCTCTTGTCCCCGGCCGCTGCGCGCCCGTTCCAGCAGCGCCGCGAGGACCCCCGAAACCAGCAGGGGGGCAGTGGCGTGGTCCCCCATGCCGGGACGCTGCGGCGGCGGCGGGCTGTCGGGTTCCCCGATGAGGCCCATCATCCCGGACCGCGCCCAGAAGGCCGCGTAATCGAACCCCAGGCGGTCCCGGTCCGGCCCCGTTGACCCGTAGCCGCTGAAGCCAAGATAGATCACGCGGGGGTTGCGCTCCCGAACCTGCTGATAGGTCAGGCCATACCGCTCCCGGCGCTCCGGGACCAGGTTCGTGAGCAGCACGTCGGCGCGCTCCGCCAGTTTCAGCGCGATCTCCCTCGCCGCCGGCACAGCCAGGTCGAGGGTGATGCTGCGCTTCCCTCGATTGTCGAGGGCGAAGGCGTAGTTCATGGCGTAGGAACCTGGGTACACCGCGTCCAGGCGGAAGGCGCGGAAAGCGTCGCCCTGGGGCGGCTCCACCTTCACCACGTCCGCACCGAGGTCGGCCAGCAGGGCGCCTGCCGCCGGCACCGCGAGCCAATTGGCGATCTCTAAGACCCGGACTCCTTCCAGGGGTGAGGCCATGGGGGACGGCCTACTGCAGCCGCCGCACGTCCGGCAGCATCGCGATGCCGAGGGCGACCAGCGCCGCACAGCCCGCGCCCATGGCGACGATGGCGATGGGGCCGCCGAAGGCCTCTGCCAGGCCACCCGCCACCATACTGCCCAGGGGCATTAGCCCACGGTCCAGCATGTAGATGCTCATGACCCGCCCCATATAGGCCTGCGGCGTCGCCAGCTGGATGGTAGCGTGGGTCATCACTCCGTAGGCCATGCTGCCCAGGCCGGCCACGACCAGGCTGCCCAGGGCGAGCAGGTATGACGTCGAGATCCCGAACACCATGAGGGCCAGCCCGGTGATCAGGCCGGCGCCCAGCATCAGCTTCCCATTGCCCCGAAACCCGGCTCCTAAAGAAGCCACCGCCAGGGTGCTGGCGATGGCGCCCACCCCGCTGGCGCCCATCAATTGGCCGGCGCCGCTGGCGTCCATGCCGAACACGTCCCGCGCGAAGACCGGGACCAGGGGGGAGTAGGAATGCCCCAGCACCATCGGC
>CAZPYZ010000469.1:0-4047 GCA_964590215.1 uncultured Dehalococcoidia bacterium
CTGGGCTCGGAGGTTCCGCATGGCCTCGATCTCGCTGGAGTGGTCCGTGTGGCCGTAATCCGTCCCGATGACGAGGTTATCTTCGCCCGCGTACCGCAGGACGTAGTCCAGGTCGTCGTCGGTCTGGCAGGCCACCCAAACGCGGTTCTCCTTGAGCAGGTCCTCCGGCGCGGGACGGCCGAAGCGCCCGGGGAACCGCCGCCGCAGGTCCTGCACGACGTAGGGAACCCATCCGGCCGCGGCCTCCACGAACACGATCCGCAGCGTTGGGAACTCCAGGGGAACGCCCGCGAGGATCCAGGAGTGGCAGGCCGCTACCGACATGAGACGGGTGGCCGAGAAGACGGAGCCGCCCTTGCCGTAGTTCAACAGCGCGTTCATCTCGGGGTTGCCGTTGCCGATATGGACCGCGACGGGGATGTCCAGGCGGGCCACCTCCTCGTACAGCGGAAAGAAGTACGGGTCGTGGATCATCTTGTCGCCCTCCACGCCCCGCATATGCACCCCCTTGGCTCCGTGCTGGGCCGCCCACCGCAGTTCCACTAATGCCTCGTCCATCACGTCCAGGGGGAGGACACACGCCCAACTGAGGCGGCCCTGGGAGCGCGCCCAGCTGTCGGCCAGCCAGCGGTTGTAGCCCTTGCTCATGGCCACCTGGACCTCCGGCCGTTCTGCCAGTTTCTGGGAGAAGATCGTCGGGTAGAGGAACTGAGCGTCTATGCCCAACTCGTCCATGTGGCGCAGCCGGGCGTCGACGTCCAACAGGTGCCTTGCCGCGGGGGGAGTCGCCACTTTCCGTCCGGTGAGTTGGGCGAACCGTTCCATCTGCTCCATGGACCATTGCTCTTCCTCGGGCGTGCGTGGCAGGTCCCGAGGGTCGCCGGCGGTCCGGCGCAGCTTACCGTCGATGAGCCACCAGCGCTTGGATTTGCCTGAGGCGTCGGGCACCTCCACGATGACCGGCCTGAGGTGCTGATCGGAGAGGGGAATGAAGTCCCAGGTGTGCTCCGTTTCTACCACGTGGGCGTCGGCGTCGATGACTGGCATGGTTAATCTAATCTCCCTCTGGCTCAGCCGAGCCGTGTCAGCATCATCACGGGGGATCAAGACACAAGGACAAGTATCTACGCCCGTTCCGGGACTGCGCCCAGAACGGGGGCCCTTCGGGCACGTGGAACACTACTCGGACGTTTTGGTACATGGATTCCGTGCTCAGGCAGATTCCCTTGCCCCTACGCCCGCCCGCCCCTGTCTAGGCGCTTGCGCCAACAGCGACAACGTTTTGTCGATACGGCATCGGCAAGCGCCTAGCCCTTCCGCAGCAGCTCCAATACCACCTGCAGCCCCGCGTGGGCGATGGCCTCGTCTTCGTCCCCGCTGCGGCCGCTGACGCCCACCCCGCCCATGATGGACCCGTCCCCCGGATCGACGATGACCAGGCCGCCCTGGCCGCCCGTCAGGTTCGATTGAGGTGCCCCGGAACGCCGGCCGTACTCCACCGTGTCCACCCGCATGCAGGCTGCCGTATAGGCCTTCTTGAGGGCGTTCTGGCGCGCCAGGGCAGGGTTCGCCCCCGCCTCACAGGCGAAGGCAACCAGGTCCCCGTGGGCATCCATGACCGCGGCTGCGATGGGCCGCCCCGGCTGTTCTTTCGCCGCCCGCAGCATTGCCTTTATCCCTGGCAACGCTTCCGACAATCCCAGGAACGTGCGCTCTTGCATACTCGGTGCCTAGAAGCTTTCTGCCGCCGTAACGCTGATTCTGTTTTTCGTGTCCTCGCTCCGAGACGCCAACGACGAGCTACCAGCGACGAGAGCCTGGGCAGCGTAGGGCTCGTCGCTCGTAGCCCTGGGCTTTCAGGTTCCTGATTAGACGTTCAGCCGCGCCAGGCCCGCCCTGGCGACGGCGTCGTCCTCCTCGGGCGTGCCGCCGCTGACGCCGATGCCTCCCAGCACATGGCCATCCTGGGACCGTCTGATCACCACTCCACCCCTGGTGGCGCCGACCAGGTTCGGGTCACCGTAATCGGCCACGCTTCGGCCCTGGGCTTGACGGCGCTCCCCGAATTCCTTCAGGTCTGCCCGCATCAGCGCCGCGGTGTAAGCCTTCTTGATGGCGAACTCCCTCACGAAGGGGCTTGTCCCGTCCATGGAGGCGAAAGCCAGGAGCGCACCGTACTCGTCGACGATGGCGAGGGCCATCGGCTGTCGGGACCCCTCCACGGCCGCCTCCAGCATGGCGTCGACGGCATCCATGCACTCAGCGACGTCGAGCAGCGGGCGGGTGTATGCCACCGGCTCCCTCCTAGTCTAGGAGTGCGGCCGGAAACGGTGCACTCACACGGGGCAGAGGGCAAACGACTGCTCCGTGCACCTGGGGTCGGGGGCGAAGCCCCAGCGCCAACCAGTTCCCGACCGTCCCTCTAGGTCCTGGGCATACTCACCAGGACTGCGCGGAGTATAGCCCAAACCGCTTTCCTGCTGGGGAGTCTACGAAAATTTGATCGATCCTAGGCCGCCTGATCTTCGAAGGGCAAACTCTACCGGACGCCGTCCGCCAACCCACCTAACGGGCCATGGCGACTACGGACGCCCGTGACGAGCCAAGCGAGGCCCGATGGTCAGCCGCTCCGGGCCGTGGCGCTCCCTTGGCCAGGACCCCGTATGAGCCCTCGGAGGTCCTCCATCATCCCGAGATGCCGGAACGTGTGGCCAGAGTAGATGGCCTGCCGAACGACTGTCGTGGGCCGGCCGTTCGAAATCAGATCTCGTCCTAGCTGCTCCTCCGTAGCCGCCTCCAGCACTGCCTTCCACTCTGCCACCATCTGCTCCGCGTAGGCCAGGTATTGCGGCAGAGGCGGCGCCTTCAGGTCGTCCACCAGGACGTCCGGCACGTCCATGATTGCGAAGCGAGGGATATGCTCGTTGCCCCGACCGGCCTGAGCGAAGGCCGCAGCCATACCCGCCAGATCTATACGCGCTGCCCAGTTGCCGCTTTCCCAGACCGCCGGCCGATGGAACGCGCCGGCCCGGTAGTAATCCTGGACGAGAAACATATGCCAAACGTGGTGCCACAGAGAGTGATGGCCGGAACGGGGTTGCCAGTTGAGTTCTTCGTTGGTGAGGTCCTCCGTCAGCGACCGGGCGTATCGGAGCGCCTGGGCACTCTCGGTGTCGTAGAGATGGCAGGCAAGCCGTTTGAAACCGGAACCAAGCACCGGGTTCATTGTTGACTCCTCCTGGGCCTGATGGCTCCGTGGGCTTCAGCGAGCCATGTTGCCCACGGAATCGCGCACCATTGCAACCTCGGGCCACGGCTCCCGGGTTACGGCAACTCCCTCTGCCCAGGAGTGCGGCCGGAAAGCCGCACTCAGTCGAGGGCGGAGGGGCAAACTACCGCTGCGTGAACCTGGGGTCTGGGGCGCAGCCCCAGTGTCACCAGCTTTCCGGCCGTGCTTCTTCACACCCCCACCTCACCGCCCACCGGCCTCGGGCACCTCGATGTCGAGGAGAGGCGCGTACTGCTGGCCGCCGAACACGTCGCTGTCTCCCAGGTCGCCCGAGAAGACGGGCCTGGGGATGCTGAACTTGATGGCCAGGGCGTTATCGCACTCAAAGAAGAGTACTTCGTCCTCCCGCTGGCCGTACAGCCGCGCGACCGCGTCCCGGCTGAGGACCCTGGCGTCTTTCACCCTCCGGTAGGTTTCCGCGTCGTCGAACATGATGTCGAAGGTGAGGACAAAGGGCCCCGCGTTCTTGCTCCGCACCAGCTTGGCCAGCTCCCAGAGTTTTTTCATGATCGCCTCGCAAAGGGCTCTTTCACAACCGTCCATGCCGCCTTGCGTCGGCGCCACGACCGATGGACAGACGGGACGAGCAACCGGGGCGGCCTGGTTGCCATGCCCTCGCCCATCCAGATTGCCACGCCGCCAGGAGTGTCGCAGACGGGGGAAGGCACGGAGCGGCGGCTCGCAATGACGTCAGGCACGATGCGACGGGCCGGGACCGTCATTGCGAGGCCGTGCCCAACCCATCGCCTGCCACCAAG
>CAZPYZ010000470.1:0-4028 GCA_964590215.1 uncultured Dehalococcoidia bacterium
CCTTTGAGGAGTACCTGGGCTACCTCGGCAGCGAGGCAAACCTGCGGCGGGAAGGATCGGACGGCGGCCGGCGCCGTGATTTAAGCCAATTCTTCCGCGCCAGGTACGAGGCAACCCATCTCACCCAGGCCCAACTGGAGGGACTGCGGTGGGTCGCCTCCAGACCGGGAGGCCCCGCCAAGCTGCTGGTCATCGCCGAAGATTGGTCCTCGGATTGCCGGCGAGATGTCCCAACCCTGGCACGAGTAGCCGAGACAGCAGGCCTTGAGCTGCGCATCTTCGACCGGGATGGTCAGCGGACCTCCCACATGCGGGCCGGCCGCGCCAGCGAACCCGATGCGAACGCCGATGTCATGACCCCGTTCCTGAACCGCAAGAACGGGGAGGCCTACCAGTCGATACCCGTCGCGGCCTTCTTCACCCAGGACTTTCAGTACCTCTATCACTACACGGAGTACCCGGCTATCTACCACAAGGACACGCTGTTAGACCGCATCCGCCCGCCACGAGGGCCAGAGACTGCCGAGGAGGCCCAGCGCCGGTTCAGCCAGGAGTTCCTTCAGCTCCAGGAATCGCCCTTCTTCCGTATCTGGGCCAGCGCCGCGGTAGACGAAATTATTAGCGGCCTCCACCGGCGCCTGGCTTACAAGTGAGGGAAGGGTTAGAAGAACCGGCGGAGGTCCATTCCCGAGTACATGTGGGCGACCTGGTCGGCGTAGCCGTTGAAGGGAAGGGTTTTGCGGCGCTGGAACTCCCCGATGCGGCGCTCGCTGGCCTGGCTCCATCGGGGATGGTCGACGGCGGGGTTGACGTTGGCATAGAAGCCGTACTCGTTGGGCGCGGCCAGGGCCCAGGTAGTCCCGGGCTGCTCCTCGCTGAAACGGATCTTAACGACGGACTTGACGCCCTTGAAGCCGTATTTCCAGGGGACCACCAGGCGTAGGGGAGCACCGTTCTGGTTGGGCAGCATCTTGCCGTAGAGGCCCACGGCCATGAGGGCCAAGGGGTTCATGGCTTCATCAAGACGAAGACCTTCGACATAAGGCCACTTGAGGATGGGTAGGCGGAGGCCGGGCATCTGGACGGGGTCGTTGAGGGTGGTGAACTCGACGTAGCGGGCCTTTCCGGTGGGCTCGAGGCGCTTGATCAGGTCCGCCAGGGGGAAGCCGAGCCAGGGGATAACCATGGACCAGGCCTCCACACAGCGCATGCGATAGACCCGCTGCTCCAGGGGGAACCAGCTCAGCAGGGTATCGATATCTATGATCTGGGGTTTGGCGGCCTCTCCCTCGATCGTGATGGTCCAGGGCCGCGGTTTGAGGGTGTGCGCGTTCCGCGCCGGGTCATCTTTGTCGACGCCGAACTCATAGAAGTTGTTGTAGGTGGTGGCGTCGCGATAGGGGGTCTGGGGCTCGTCGGTGTCGTAGGTCCCCAATTGCTGAGCTAGGGCCAAATCGACGAGGCCCGGGGGCTCGGGCTGGTCGGGCGGGGGACCCTGGCCGATGAGCCAGAGGAGTCCGCCGCCCACCGCGGTGGCGGTGCCGGCCGTGTAGGCCGCGTTCTTGATGAACTCCCGGCGGCGGAGATAGAGGGGCTCGGGGGTGATCTCACTGCTCGGTGGTTCGGGGAAGCGAGCCATATGTACAGTATACCGGCGGGCGTTACGCAGTCCTAGACGTAGCCAGGTGAACCTGAAAGCCTGGCGAGCGTAGTACGTGGTGCGCAGTGAGTAGGGAACGGCCCGCCTACTCACCACTCCCTACGCACTACTCACAGTGTGAACAGAATCTGCATTAACCCGCCAGCCAGCTTCTAGCAGGGCAGATTCAGCGAGGCAGGCGGAGGAGAGAGGGAGGCAGGCCGGTGCGGTGCCACCACTCGGCCATGGCGATCTGGCAGGCGAGGGCGTCGAGGACGGGCATGCTGGAGGCGTCGGAGAGTTCCTTGGCGGAGTACTCCGTGGGGCAGATGGACATGGCCACCCGTCCGACCATGGTGGCGCCCAGCGCCCGAGCCTCGCGAGTGCAGCGCACGAACTGGTCCAGGAGTTCGCCCCGCCGCTGAGGATACTCGGAGTTGGGGATGCCGATGTTGAGGACACCCTTGAGGAGATGGCCAACGCCGCAGGCCCGCGCCTCGGCCATGCGCTTCTCCTCGCCTCCGGGCATGTAGACCACGTTGACGAAGGGCTGCGCGAGGAGGCCGCAGAAGAGGTAGCAGGCCTCGGTCTGACCGACGACGGGGATCTTCACCCCCAACCGGCGGGCCTCGTGGACCCCGATGTCGAGTCCTCCGAAGGGGCAGAAGGCATCGTAGCCGTCGCGCTCGGCCTGGAGGGCGCGCGCGGCGCCGAGTTGGGCCGCCCGCTCCGCGGCCTCAGGCGGCGCCCCGCCCCCACCCCAGGGCACGAAGCCGGACACGTCGGGCATGTAGTCCACGTCCACCTGGGTAGCCGCGTGACCGTAGGAGCGCATGACCTCCATACGGCGTTTCTCAGCTTCGGGAGGGTAGACGCCCTGGGCTGCCGGGAGCATGCAGAGGATTCTCATGGAGGTTTGCTCCTTATCACACCGACAACCCCTTGCCGGATTGGTACATTTGTACTACGATTTGGGTGGCACCAATGGCGGGGACGGCCCTCCACGGGCTCCCGCGACTCATGGGTTGAGGTAGCCGCATGATTGCATCCGTCAGTCTTGATACCTGCGCCCCCGCAGTGTACGCCGATGACCTGGTAGCTCTCTACCACGCTGATTGCTTCCAATGGCTGCGCGATCGGGAACCGCAGTCGATCCACGCGGTGGTGACTGATCCGCCATACGGCTTCATTGAATACCAGGAATCGAACCTGCGAAAGCTGTCTGCCGGGCGGGGAGGCGTGTGGCGTATCCCACCTGCCTTGGACGGTTACAAACGGTCACCGCTTCCCCGGTTCACTGTGCAGAGCAAGCAAGAGCTCGCGCTGATGAGCGAGTTCTTCAAAGAGTGGGCGAGGCTTGTCTATCAAGTACTGGTGCCCGGCGGCCACGTCTTTATCGCGACCAATCCGCTTCTGGCGGCCAGGCTCTACTGGGCTATCCAGGCGGCGGGCTTTGAGCAACGAGGACAGCTCATACGGCTGGTCACGACGCTACGGGGCGGCGATAGACCGAAAGGTGCGGAGGGGGACTTTCCCGAAGTGACGGTGATGCCGAAGAGCTACTACGAGCCCTGGGGCGTCTTCCGAAAACCGTGTGAAGGCAGAGTCGCAGATAACCTGCGCAAGTGGAAGACGGGCGGACTGCGGCGCGGTAGCGACGACAAACCCTTCGGAGATATCTTCTCCTGCCCGCCTGCCGGTCAAGAGGAGCGCCGTATCGCGCCGCATCCTTCTCTGAAGCCTCAGGCGCTGATGCGCCATCTCGTTCGGGCCAGCCTGCCGCTCGGTGAGGGGCTGGTCCTGGATCCTTTTGCCGGGAGCGGTTCGACATTAGCCGCAAGCCGGGCGGTCGGCTGCCATGCGGTGGGCCTTGAGTCGAACGCAGAATACGTGGCGATGGGGCCTCGGGCAATTCCGGGTCTAGCCGCACTGCACTTCTAACGCGGCTCCCGGTAAATCCAGTTCGCTCGTAGCTTGGCCATACCCTGGAGGTTAGGGCTGGCCGTTCTCGTGCCCAACTCCCCCCTCAGGTTCCGGCGATAGTCCTCGACCGTCAGCTCCGCGAGGAGGATCTCCACCACTCTCGTGGGCGTCCGGTCCACGGCCGGCTCGGTAGTGGAGTCCACTGCATATCGAAAGACACAGAGCCAGGCGTTCCGGGCGCCATGCGTGTCGACAGCACCCAATCCCCTAGTCGCCTTCACTTCCACCCCCTCCTGGCCGGCGGCAACGGAATCGTCCGGATAGCGGCCTCTGGGGATAAGGTCCGGATGGCCGTTGTGATACCTGTTTTCGGTCAGGACCCGAGAGTGCCTAGCGAGGGAGGCGGATAGGGCGTCACTAAGGATGCCGCTGAAGATGGCTGGGCGCACCGTTTCCTCCATGCGCC
>CAZPYZ010000471.1:0-4023 GCA_964590215.1 uncultured Dehalococcoidia bacterium
ACCTAAAGGAGTACTATCCTCACAACGGCCGGGAGTACTGGAACCTGACGGACAGCTGGCTGGACAAATAACGGAGGAAGTAAGGAAATCAGGAAGTAAGGAAGTCAGTGCGCCCGTTCCCCTGACTTCCTCAATTCCTCACTTCCCGACTTCCCGGAACGGGGGGGCACTCTAAGGAGGAGCAGCGATGAAGCGATTCTGGTTACCGGTGGCAGTGGCAGCGGCCCTGGCCCTGGCCTGCGGTCCAGCGGCGACGGGACCCACCACAAGCGGCAGCACGGAGCCGAAGCGAGGCGGCACCCTCAACATCCGCGCGACCCTGGACCCCTTCAACTGGGACATCCACATCCAGCGGACGATCCCCAACATCTGGGGCGCGGCCACCGCCTACAGCAGCCTGCTGAGCTGGAAGATGGGTCCGGGCGTGGACTACAACGACATGGTGCTGCAGCCCGGGATCGCAGAACGCTGGGAGGTCTCGCCAGACGCTCGAAGCTTTACCTTCCACCTGCGCCAGGGGGTGAAGTTCCAGGAGCTGCCCCCCGTCAACGGCCGTGAGCTGACCTCCGCGGATGTGAAGTTCAGCGCGGAGTACATGGGGTCGACCGGAGAGTTCCAGGCTGCCCGCCAGGGTGACCAGGCCTTCTTCGTGGAGGGGTTGGAGCGGATCGAAACGCCGGACAAGTACACGGTGGCCTTCCAATTCAAGCAGCCCTTCGTCCCCTTCGCCAGCTATGCTGCCTCAGAGTACTTCCCCATCATGCCCCGTGAGATCTACGACCAGGATAGAAATTTCTCGGAGCGCATCGTGGGCACGGGGCCCTTCCTGCTGGACACCGCAGCCTCCCAGAAGGGCACCCGCTGGGTCTGGAAGCGGCACCCCAACTACTTCCAGGCGGGCAAGCCCTACCTGGACGAGATCCGGTGGCTGGTGCTCCCTCAGGAGGCCGCCGCCTTCGCCGCGTTCCAGGTCAAGCAACTGGACCTGCTGCACCAGGCGGTAGGTTTTCAGGACGCCGAACAGATAGCCAGGAACAACCCGGAGGCCAGGTCCGACCGGTACCCGGAGCATGCGGGCATGGAGATCTACATGTCCCAGCTCCCGGCCCGCAACAGCCCGGTGCGGGACGTGCGGGTGCGGAAGGCCTTCAACCTGGCCGTCGACCGGGACGAGATCAACCGGGTCTTTTTCGGGGGAGAGGCGCAGTATCCCGTGCCGGGAGCGAGGCCCGGCCTCTTCACCCAGGAAGAGGCGAAGCAGTACAACAAGCACGACCCAGCCGAGGCGCGACGGCTGCTGGCGGAGGCGGGCTACGCGGGCGGGGTGAACCTGGAGTGGCCTATCCCCAATGACGATGACCGCCAGACCGTCAGCTGGATCGAGCTGGTACAGGCCCAGGTCAAACGGGTCGGGATCAACATCGAGATAAAAGTGATGGAGCGCACGGAGCAGCGGCGCAACCGCCGCAACTACCAGTTCGACTTCGACCAGGGCGGCACCGGCGGCCCCGCGGACGACCCCGACACCAAGGTCTGGACCCGCTACCACAGCAGCCATCAACTCAACTACAGCCGCGTCAGCGACCCTGAACTGGACAAGCTGATAGTGGCCAGCCGGGCGGAGATGGACCCCAAGAAGCGGGACGAGATCCTGAAGGCCATCAGCCGGCGCGTCGCCGAGAACGTGTACTATGTCGAGCTGCTCTACCAGCCCCGCTGGCAGTTCTGGCACCCCTACCTCATGAACTACCGGCCACACCTGGGCGGCTTCCGGGGCCGCGCCTACGCCTTCGCCTGGCTCGATAAATAGAGATAAGTAAGTGAGGAAGTCAGTAAGTGAGGAAGTTGGGAAGGCGTTCGCCGGGATTCCGTTACTGATCAAGCCCTCCGGCGTCGGGTGGCGTCGCCCCAGGCGATGAAAACGGGGCGCCAGCAGGCGAGGGCGCCTGCTCTCCATTTCGTAGGAATCGCCAAGCTGGCCCGGGGGACCCACAGCCCAGTGGATGGAATTGGCGCCCCGGGCGTCTATGTTCAAGTCATGGGACGATGGACCCTCAAGGGCGAAGGGGGTGAGGCCCGGTAAATTCACCGGCAAATCTGGCAAGCGCGCAAGAGCCACGGGAATCTCCTTAGGGGCCGGGTCTCCCGACCCACCCCCCACCGGGCGAGGAGACCCCGCCCCTACGCAGATCTCGCAAGGAGGGGAGTCATAGGTCAGGAAGCTAGGAAGTCAGGCCAGTGTCTTCCCCTGAGTTCCTCGTTTCCCCAGGAGGGGGAGAAGGGGGTCGGCTATGGAAAGGACGGTACGGCGAGGAGAGGGAGTCAGCCGCGGGAACTGGAGCAGGGCGGTCGCCATCGCCGGGATGATGGTGCTTGTCGCCGGTTGTGGGCTCGGGGACCAGGGTGATGCCTGTCAGTTCACGAGCCATGGCGAAGCGGTGACGAAAGGCGGCAATCGCGCGGAACCCACGGATCCGGTGATCAAAGGCTACGTGGGGAGGAACAACGAAAAGTTCTACCTAGTGCCCGGGAACCGGCTCTACAAGCGGACCAACATCGACGAGGCGAAGGGGATGCGTTGGTTCTGCACCGAGAAGGAGGCGGAGTCGGCAGGGTGGACCAAAGCAGTCTAGCCCCTCTCATAGGGAAGCTGAAACAGGAGGCGGCCATGCAGACGTTCCCGATAAGTCGCAGAGCATTTCTCGCGGCGGGCGCCGCAGCCGGCGCGGCGGCGTGCGCCCCCAACGTGCCTAGCCCAGCCTCGGGCCAGCCAGGGGGCGGCCCGAAAGCGGAGTGGGAGGCGGAATGGGAACGGGTGGCCGCGGCCGCCAGGCGGGAGGGGAGGTTGTCGGTCTTCACCCTGGCCGGGACGGGCTATCGGAAGGCCCTGGACGAGTTTGAGGCGGCCTTCCAGATCGACGTCGACCACCAGTCGGAAAGCTCGGCCAGCATCTGGGTGCCCAAGATGGAGCGGGAGCGGGACGCTGGCGTCTACACCTTCGACGTGGTGGTGGTCCCGCCGAACAGCGCGCTCCTCCGGCTGAAGCCCAAAGGCGCCTGGGATCCGGTGCGGCCTGTCATCTTCCGGCCCGACGTGCTGGACGATAAGGCATGGAGAGAGGGGTTCGACGGCCAGTTCATGGACACCGACCGGCAGTTGGCCTTCTCCTACATGATGGACGTGAACCACAACGTCAGCATCGACACCCGCCAGGTGGGCCCCGACGAGATAAAGGGCGTCCGGGACCTGCTGGACCCGAAGTGGAAGGGCCGCCTGATGATCACCGACGTGCGGGTCGGCTCTACCTTCCTCTCCTCACAGGCCATCCGCAACAACTTCCCCGACGGGGACGAGATCGTCAGGAAGCTGCTGGTGGACCAGCAGCCCACCTTCCTGCGGGACGTTCGCCAGCGGGCGGAGCACATTGTTCGGGGCAAGTCCCCCATCGCGCTGGGCGTGACCTACGCCGGGCTGCAGGAGTTCCGGGAGCAGGGCGTGGCCGGCCACGTCAAGTACCTCGACATCCCCGAGATGGACTACGTGGTGAGCTGGACGGTACTCCTCTATAACAAGGCGCCCCATCCCAACGCGGCGAGGCTCTTCATCAACTGGCTGCTCACCAAGGAGGGCCAGGTCACCTGGAACAAGCCAGTCCCCTCGAACAGCGCCCGGACCGACGTCGATCCCTTCAACGCTGATGCCGTCGCTACCCCCGGCAAGCAGTACTACTTCGCCTCGCGCGAGCAGGAATACAAGAAGCAGGAGGAGACGCAGACGTTCCTCAACGGGCTGGCGGGGATAACGTGAGACGCAGGAAGTGAGGAAGTGAGGAAAGAAGCAATGGACGCAAGGAAGTTGGGGGTGGCCCCTCATTTCCTCATTTCCTGACTTCCCCAATTTCCTAGTTGTAACCCGGAGGTCAGAGATGCGAGCGAGAGGGCTTGTATCGTTGGGCGCACTCCCGGGGGCGCTGCTCCTCCTGGCCTGTACGCCTGTCCCAGGGCAGCCCGCGGCGGAGGGAG
>CAZPYZ010000472.1:0-1129 GCA_964590215.1 uncultured Dehalococcoidia bacterium
AGCGGTGAAGGTGACGCACCCCCGGCATCTGATGCAGAAAAAGATCGAGCAGGGCGAGCCCGGGGCCTCCCCGCAGGACCTGGGGTTCGTCGGAATGGGACCCTTCAAAGTCGACAAGTTCGATGCGGCAACGCTCGTGCAGGTCCGGCGCTTCGACAAATACTGGGAAAAAGACCAGGGCGGGCGGCAGATGCCTTACCTGGACGGAATCGACTTCGTGGTCATCAAGGATGCAACGGCCATGGACGCGGCCTTCCGGACAGGCCGGCTGGACGGTACGTCCAAGGGACTCGGCCACGTGCTGAGCCCGGAGCGCAAGAAGACTATTGAACAAGCCCTGGGCGACAAGGTCTGGTTCGGCGAGGTGGGCGTCACGGCCATGAGCGTCAACTTCAACGTCTTGCGGAGCGGCCCCTGGGCCGACGCACGGGTGCGTCGCGCCTTCGCCCTCTGGTTGGACAAAGAGCAGGCCATCAAGGCGGTCTCTCTGGGCTCCGGCGAACTGCACACCGGCCTTTCGGACCCCTGGAGGCACCCGGACTGGAAGAGCCTGCCCGGCTTTGACATCAGCCCTCAGGGAAGAGAACGAGCCAAGGCCGAGGCCAAACGCTTGCTGGCTGAGGCGGGCTACGCCAACGGCTGGCAGGAGGCCAACTACACCTGCCGTAAGCAGTGGTTCGTGGCCTGCGAATTCGTTCAGGCACAACTGGCGGCGCTGGGGATTGAAGCCCCCATCAAGTTTCTCGACGAGGCCCAGTGGCCTCTGAACCTGCGGCAGGGGGACTACAACATCACCAATGGCGGCTACGATGCCCTGATGCCCGAGAACCTCGACATCCGGCGGGCCACCCAGAGCCCGGCATCCTACACCAAGCACGAAGACCCGGCTATTGACGCGTTTTACGCCCGCCTGGGCGACGCTACCGCTCAGGAGCAGCGCGTGGCCACCTACCGCGAGCTGGAGCGGTACGTGCTTCAGGAGCAGGCTTATGTCATTCCCCTTCTCAAGGAGATCGGCTATCTGGCCTACCGCTCCCACGTCAAGAACTTGCCCGTCGCCAAACTCGAGTACAACTTCAACAACGACTTCGCGACGACTTGGTTGGATAAGTAGCTATCAGCGGACAGC
>CAZPYZ010000472.1:1229-4014 GCA_964590215.1 uncultured Dehalococcoidia bacterium
GCTGAAAGCTGAAAGCTAGGAGCTTGCGCCATGAGCGACTACCTGATTCGGCGGCTGGCGCTGTTCCTCCCGACGGCGTTGATCGCTTCCCTGGCGGTCTTTACCATCATGCGGATCCTGCCGGGGGACGTGGCGGAGGTGATTCTGGCGTCGGGCGGCGAGAGCGGCATCTCCTGGGAGCGGGGCCAGTTGGAGGCTGTCCGCAAACAGCTGGGTCTCGAGGAGCCCCTTCCAATCCAGTACGGCAAGTGGGCCTGGAGCATGGTAAATGGCGAGTTCGGGGGACGCTCCTTGTTCGACAGGAAGCCCCTGACCGAGATCCTGGCGCAGCGCTTGCCTGTTACTGCGCTCCTCGCCTTCTATGCCATCCTCATCGCGGTGGTGGTATCCATTCCCCTAGGCGTGCTGGCCGCGGTCTATCAGGACCGCTGGCCGGACTACCTGGTCCGGGTGGTGACTATCGCCGGGAACGCGGTGCCCCATTTCTGGCTGGCCCTGGTGCTTATCCTGGCGCTGGCCATCGTGTTTTTCTGGACGCCCCCTATCTACTACCGGTCACTCTGGGAGGACCCTGCGGTACACCTCGAGAAGATGCTATGGCCTGCCTTGGTCCTGGCGTGGGGTTTCAGCTCCAACCTGACCAGGGTGACTCGCTCCAACATGCTGGAGGTGCTGCGGCAAGACTACGTGCGCACCGCACGGAGCAAAGGGTTGCGAGAGGCGATGGTGCTAAAGCGCCACGCCCTGCGCAACGCGCTGATCCCGGTGGTTACCCTGGCAGGTTTGCAGATGGGAGCGTTGCTGGGGGGGACCGTCGTCCTGGAGGCCATCTTCGGCCTCCCAGGCATTGGGCAGGCTCTGGTACAGGCCGCGGAACGCCGCGATTATCCCGTCGTGCAGAGTCTATCCATGGTTCTGGTGCTCTTCATGCTCGGCATCAACCTCGTGCTGGACCTCGTCTACGTCCTGATCGATCCCCGCATTAGCTACCGCTGAGAGGAGAGGAGTCGATGCGCTCCGGTGCCGGCCAACTGGCAGTCCTGGAGGCCCTGGGGGCCCAGTGGCGGCTGCCCGCCCAACGAACGTGGCTGTATCAACTGAGCCAGTTCCTGCGACGCAAACCCTTAGGCGCAGCAGGCGCGGTCTTGCTGGTCCTCTTGGCCCTGGTGGCCGTCTTCGCTCCCTACATCGCTCCCTATGACCCCCTGATCCAAGATGTCCCCAACCAACTGCGTCCGCCCGGCGCCCCCTACTGGTTAGGGACGGATAACTTTGGCCGCGACGTCCTGAGCCGTGTGGTTTTCGGCGCCCGGATCTCCCTCTACGTCGGGCTGCTGTCGGTGGTATTGGGCAGTGTCGTGGGCGTCTTGCTGGGTGTCACTTCTGGATACCAGGGGGGTCAGTTCGACCTCCTGCTGCAGCGGATCACCGATGCCCTCCTGGGGTTCCCCTCCATCGTGCTGGCCATGGCCATGGTGGTGGGATTGGGGGGCTCTCTGAACGCAGTGACTATCGCCATTGCGGTTGCGCTGGTGCCCCGCATGATTCGGATCTCCCGCTCGAGCGCCCTCAGCATCAAGGAGGAGCAGTACGTCCTTGCCGCGAAGGCAACGGGGTGCGGCGACTTCCGCATCATCCTCGTCCACGTGGTGCCCAACTGCCTGGCCCCGGTCTTTGTGCTGGCCACGGCCTACTTGGGGACGGCCATGGTGACGGAAGCGACCCTGAGCTTCCTGGGCCTCGGCGTACCGCCGCCGCATCCCTCCTGGGGAGGCATGATGCAGTTTGGCTCCAAGGGCTACATGGAGGCCGCACCCTGGCTCACCATCTTCCCTGGTGTAGCCCTTTCCCTGGCGGTCTTCAGCTTCGCCCTGCTAGGAGACGCCTTGCGAGATGTCCTCGATCCGCGGCTGAGGGGCTCGTGAGGGTAAGAGCCACCTGACCCAGGAAGGTCGAAGCACCCTTCTGGCGCGATGCCCGGCGCACCTATGACAGATCGCCGCGGCCATGGAGCCCTTGGGTGGTGAGCGAACGCATCCAGCGCCAGATTGACCGCCTCCTGGATGAGGCTGAGGCGGCCTTCGCGCAACGCGAATGGTTGCCCCTGCGCGACTGCGCCCAGGATATCCTCAAGCTCGACCCCGAGAACGCGGACGCCCGCACCTTCCTCTGCGCGGCCGAAGCAGGCCTCGCACCGGCTCAACCCGTAGTCCCTCCCCAGAGCCCGGCTGCGCCACCCCAGGCGCTCCACCCAACCTCCTTCGCCGGTGGTCGTTACCAGGTCCGCCGTTTCCTCGGGGAAGGGGGCAAGAAACGGGTCTACCTGGCCCACGACACCCTGTTGGATCGCGACGTGGCCTTCGCTCTCATAAAGACTGACGGCCTGGATGAGGAAGGTCGCGAGCGTATCACCCGCGAGGCCCAGGCCATGGGGAGGCTTGGGACGCACCCCCATATTGTGTCCGTCTACGACATGGGGACGATAGAACCGAGCCACGACCGTCAGGGAGTGGTGCCTTCACCCGTCACCCAGCAACCCTACCTGGTCACCGAGTTCATGCCCGGCGGCGACGTCGAAGGGTTGTTGGAGAAGGCCGACGGCCGCCGGCTCCCCATCGAAGTGGCCATCGACATCGCCCGGCAGGTGTGCCAGGGGCTGGAGTTTGCCCACGCCCATGGCCTCGTCCATCGTGACCTCAAACCAGGAAACGTATGGCTCGCGGGGCCAGTCCAAAGTCCCGAGTCCAAAGTCCAAAGTCCCACCACCGCTCACCCAGGACCCAGG
>CAZPYZ010000473.1:0-4011 GCA_964590215.1 uncultured Dehalococcoidia bacterium
GCCCATGGCCCTGGGAGCGCAGGCATCTTGCCTGCAGGGGCCGGGCCGGGTGGAATCCCTTACCTCGTCACCGAGCTCATGGAGGGCGGCGACGTGGAAGGCCTGCTGCAGAAGGCTGAAGACCACCGGCTGTCCATCGACCTGGCCGTAGACCTCGCCCAACAGGTCTGCCAAGGCCTGGAGTTCGCCCACTCCCACGGTCTCGTCCACCGGGACCTCAAACCCGGCAACGTCTGGCTGACGGCCCCTTATCAAATCTCCGCGTCCTCTGCGGACTCTGCGTTGAACCCGGGCGGGGTGGTGGCCAAGATCGGCGACTTCGGCCTCGCCGTAGCCCTGGACCGTTCCCGGCTGACCCAAGCAGGGATGATGGTCGGCACCGTCGCCTACATGCCGCCGGAACAGGCCATGGGTGGAGAGGTGACCTTCAGGTCCGACCTCTACTCCCTGGGCGCCATGCTCTACGAGATGGTCTGCGGGCGTCCCCCCTTTATAGGCGACGAATCCGTCGCCATCATTACCCAGCACCTGAACACGCCGCCGGTGGCGCCGGCCTGGCATCGCCCCGATTGCCCGCCGGGGCTGGAGGCGCTGATCCTGCGGTTGCTGGAGAAAGACGCGGGGAAACGGCCGGAGACGGCAAACGAGGTTAGGCAGGCGTTAGAGGCCGTAGGGGCCGGGCGAGGAGACCTCGCCCCTACGGGCCCTGGGGACGGCGGGCGAGGAGACCTCGCCCCTACAGGAACCGCGGACAACCCCCTGTACCGAAGGACCTTCGTCGGACGTGAACAGGAGCTACGCCAGTTGCAGGCGATCTTCGATGGGGCCCTCTCCGGCCAGGGCGCGCTGGTCATGGTGGTGGGCGAGCCGGGCATCGGGAAGACGGCCGTGTGTGAACAGCTCGCAACCCACGCCGCTATCCGTGGGGGCAGGGCACTAGTTGGCCACTGCTATGAGGAGGGGTCGCTCTCGTTGCCTTACCTCCCCTTCGTGGAAGCGCTGCGAAGTTACGTGCTCGCCAGAGGGCCGGAGGAGCTTCGAAGCGAGCTGGGTTCGGGAGCCACCGAGGTCGCGCGCATCGTGTCCGAGGTCCGAGAAAAGGTGCATGTAGAGCCACGGGCGGCAGCTGATCCCGAGGACGACCGCTGGCGGCTCTACCAGGCGGTAATGGCTTTCCTCCGAAACGCCTCGGCCGTGCAGCCGCTGATGCTGGTCCTGGAGGACCTGCATTGGGCGGACAGGGGAACCCTGGACTTCCTCGTCCATCTCTCTCGTAACCTGCAGGGCGCACGGCTGCTGATCATTGGCACCTACCGCGACGTGGAGGTTGATCGCTCACATCCCCTCTCATCGGTCCTCGGAGAATTGCGCCGGGCCGGGAACTTTGGCCGGATCCCTCTGCGCGGGCTCACGTCCGATGAGGTACAGCGAATGCTCACCAACCTTTCCGGCCAGGAAGTGAGATGGAGCCTGGCAGAGGCGGTTCACCGTCAGACGGAGGGAAGCCCCCTCTTCATCCAAGAGGTGCTGCGCTACCTCGTTGAGGAAGGGCTCATTACCCGCGAAGGGGGACGCTGGCAGCGTACAGGCGACGCCCCATTGGAGCTAGGGATCCCCGAGGGGTTGCGGGACGTCATCGGCAAGCGGCTCTCCCGGTTGAGTCCCTCCTGCAACCAGGTTCTGGCAGTGGCCTCAGTCATCGGGCGGGACTTCCGGCTGGATGTGCTGCAGCAGGTCACAGGGCTGCCTGAGGAGGACACGGAGGGGGCTCTTGAAGAGGCGAAACGCGCAGGGATCATAGAGGACCACGGCACCGTGGGAACAGGAGTCCAGCTGCGTTTCGGCCACGCTTTTTTTCGCCAGACGCTCTACGAAGAGATTTTCGCGCCGCGCCGTATCCGTATCCATCAACAGGTGGGGCGGGCACTGGAACGCGTCCATGGCCGCCGGCTTCAGGAGCATGCGGCCGAACTGGCGGAGCATTTCGCGCAATCCACCGAACCAGAAGACCTGGAGAAGGCGCTCTCTTATAGCGAGCTCGCGGCCCAGCGCTCGCTTGGTGTGTACGCCTACGGGGAAGCCGTCCGGCTGTTAGAGCAGGCCTTGAAGGTACAGGAAGTCCTGGACCCGGACGACAAGTTGAAGCGGTGCGATCTCCTGCTGGCTCTCAGCGCTGCCCTTCAGCTGGCGGCACAACCCCTGCGTGCTGCGCAATGGGCGGCACCTGAGGCTTGGGCGCTCGCGGAGGCTATCTCCGACCGGGACCGCGCTGGTCGGGCGGCGTTGACCGCCCTCCATGCGCTCAACGCGCATGGAGCGGGGATTACCAACCGCATGCCCGCTTACCGGACATGGGTCCAACGGCTGGACCAGTACGCCGCGCCCACTACCCCAGCACGCGCTTGGGCCGATTTCTACATCTCCAGCGTGCTGGCGGGCCAGGGGCGGTACCGAGATGGCAGGGCAATGCTACCTGCCATCGTGGAGCAGGCCCGTGCCTTGGAAGACCAGGACATGCTGTGGTACATCGGCGGAGTTTGCATCGCAGAGGCCCCCCCTGGAGACCCGGCATCACTGAGTCTGCTGGAGGAGCTGGCAAGCGGCCCACGCGACGGGGTAGCCGCGCGACGATTGCAGCTTTTCTTAACCAATAGCGCAGGTGTTCTACTAGCCCGCGGGGAGCGGGAACGGGCCGAGGAACTCTGGGGTCAGCTTGAGGTGCTGGCAGAGAAAACCCGTGATCCCAACTCCATCCGGGGAGCCAGACAGGCTGGAGTGATCCTGGCTACAGTCGACGGGCGCTTGGAGGAAGCCGCTGCCGGCGCTGAACAGAACGTGGCCATGGTCCTGGAGCTGGGCAGCCTGCCTCCTGCCAGAAGCGTCTCCATCCGAATGGTAGCCCAGTTGTATCTGGGTCAGGGTGCCGCCGCCCTGCAGTTTCTGGAGCAGACCATCGCGATGGCCGGGGTCGACCCAACACCCGCCGATCTCGCCTGTCGCTCTCTCTGTTTAGCCCACAACGGCCGGCACGCTGAGGCCCGGGAAGTCCTCGATTCTCTTATGGGTAAGGGCGGGGGAATCGCCATCGACCAGCTGCCGACGCCCGTCCTAGCGACCTTGCTGGAGACGGCAGTCGTTTCGGGTGATAGGAACGCATGCGCAGTCCTTATCGGCATGCTTTCTGATCTGCCCCCTTTGATGGCGACGGAAGCGGCCCTAATTGCGCCGGCACTTATCTGCACGGCCCGGCAACTGGGCACCGGGTTCGCCTTATTGGGCGAGCCCGCCAAAGCGCGCAGTCATTATGAAGAGGCGCTGGAAGCCTGCGAGAGGATCGGCTTCCGGCCGGAGATCGCCCTCACACGCCTGCAGCTCGCGGAGCTACTGCTGGAGCACTACCCCGACGAGAAGGCTTCAGCCAACCAGCACCTCGACTTCGCCCTCGCAGAGTTCCGCGCGATGAAGATGCAGCCGGCCCTGGAGCGGGCGCTCAGGCATAAGGGATTGCTACACGCATGACGAGCGAGCGAGTTCAACGTCGCATAGAACGCCTGCTGGATCAGATCGACTCGGCAGAAACCGCGGGGGACTGGCCGCTGGTCATCAACCTGGCAAAAGACGTGCTCGATATAGAGCCGGAACACCCAGAGGCGCTGGCCTACTTGCGGGCTGCAGAACGGCGAACCGGGGTAATGGCCCCGCAGCGCGACAGCGAGAGCCCGGAGCCGGCGGTTCCCGTTGCACGGGACCAGCCAGGAGAGGAGCCTGTTTCCTTTGCAAACGGCCGCTATCAGGTAAAGCGTTTCCTCGGGGAAGGCGGCAAGAAGCGTGTCTACCTCACTCACGATACCCTGCTGGACCGAGATGTCGCCTTCGCCCTCATCAAGACCGAAGGCCTGGACGACGAGGGCCGGCAGCGCATCACCCGCGAGGCTCAGGCCATGGGCAGGCTGGGGACGCACCCCCACATCGTGTCCGTTTTCGATATGGGAGAGCTGTCGGCAGAAGGCA
>CAZPYZ010000474.1:0-3992 GCA_964590215.1 uncultured Dehalococcoidia bacterium
CACGGCCGAGGAAGTAGACGACGCGCTCAAGCGGCTCGAGAGCGTGCGGGCTGACTTCGAGGACCGCGTCAAGTTCCATCTGACGCTCGGCATGCTCGCTCTCCGGCAGCGGGACCTGGCGCGCGCGGAGCGCGCCTTCCAGGAGGCGGTGGCCAGGGAGCCGCAGTCAATCGAAGCCCACACGGCGCTGGGGAACTTCTACCTGGGCAAGCGCGACGTGGCGCAGGCCGAGCAGGCGTTCAAGGCGGCGGCCGCCATTGCCCCGGTCGGCTCGCCGGCCCGGCTCACGCTGGCCGATTTCTACCTCCTCCAAGGCAATCGCGAAGCAGCGAAGCATATCCTGGCGGACATCACGGCCAAGGCCCCGGCGTTCCTCCCGGCCTGGCGCCGCAGCGCCGAAATCGCCCTGGCCGAACAGCAATACAACCAGAGCGTGCAGGCCATCGAGGTGATCCTCAAGCAGAACCCCTCGGACCTCGAGGGGCATCTCCTGCGAGGGCGGGTCCATTTGGCCCAGCGTGAGACCATGGACGCGATCCAGGCGTTCCAGCGGGCGCTCAAGCTCGAGCACAAGTTCGTGCCGGCGCGCTTCCAGCTCGCGTTAGCCCAGCTCCAGGCCGGCAACGTGCAGCAGGCGAAGACGGAGTTGACGGAGGTGACGACGACCGCGCCGAACTTCGAGCAGGCCGTTGTGCTGCTGGCCGAGCTGAACATCAGGACGGGGGCCGTGCAGCCGGCCATCGAGGACTTGGAGCGCTTCATCGCGCAGCGGCCGAGCGCAGCCCTGGCCCATATGGTGCTAGGCTCTGCCTACCTGGCCAAGCCAGACGCCGTCAAGGCCACCGAGGCCTTGCGCACGTTTGTGGCGTTAGCGCCCAAGGACCCGCGGGGGCCCTATCTCGTCGGGCTGGGTCTGCGGGCGCAGGGCAAAGGGACGGAGGCCAAAGCACAGTTCGAAGCCGCCCTCGCCCTGGCACCTGGCTTTGTTGATCCCCTGGCCCAGCTCGTGGCCCTAGCGTTCGCCGACCAGGCGCCAGGGCTCGCCCTGGAGCGGGTTAAGCAACAGATCACCGGCGCGCCCGAGTCGGCGGGGCTGCGGTATCTGCTGGGAGGTGTCCATATGGCGCGGGGCGAGCGGGAGCAGGCCGAGGCGGCGTATCGCGAGGCGATCGAGCTGGAGCCACGCCTGGTCGGCGCCTATGTGCAACTCGGCAACCTCTATGCGACCTCTGGCAAGCACGCGCAGGCCCTCCGGACGGTGGACGAGGCGCTCAAGGTGAACCCACAAAACCTGGGCGCGCTGATGCTTGCTGCGGTCCTCAACGAACAGCAGGGCGACATCCCGAAGGCCCAGCAGGCCTATGAGCAGGTGTTAGCGCTGCACCCACAGTTCGCCCCAGCCGCGAACAACCTGGCCTGGCTCTATGCCGAGCACGGCGGCGACCCCGAGAAGGCCCTGGAGCTGGCCCAGCGGGCGAAGCGACTGGCCCCCGAGGACCCGCACGTCTCGGACACGCTGGGCTGGATCCTCTATAAACGTGGCCTCTACCAGCGGGCGCTCAGCCTGTTGCAGGAGAGCACGGCCAAGCTGCCCGAGCACGCCGAGATGCAGTACCATCTCGGCATGGTCTCCTACAAGCTGGGCAATACAGCGCAGGCCCGGAAAGCCCTGACGCTGGCCGTCAACGCCCCGACCAGCTTCGTCGGCAAGGCGGAGGCGCAAAAGGTCCTGGCGGAGCTGCGGTAGGCGTGGCGCTCACGGCGCGCGGGCTCGGCGCCGTGCGCCAGGCAGGCCGCTGGCTGCGGCAGGACGCGATCCAACGCGCAAGCGTCGGCACACTTGACAGGTGCCGCACACGCGGAGTCCATTAGGCGTACCCTGCGGTTTTGCTCAACGACCCGCACGTCACACCCATGCTTTCCTCCTGGCCTGTCGGAAGACTTTACGGTTTTGCCTGGTGAGCGTCTCGACGGTTTGGCGTGCAGGATCACGAAAACTCTTGTGATTTTGGAGGTTAGAGCATAGTGTGCGAGGGTATTACTGTGGCATGGTTTTTGCTGTTTTTTCTACTCGACGGCTGTAATCCCAAGCCCTACGTAGAGAAGCAGAGAGGCAATGCCAAGGGCATTGCGGCGCTGGCGCCTTGGCAGCGCACTTTTGACGCATCCCAGCGTCACCCACTGACAGCCCACCCCGTCCACGGTGCTTGCGGTGTGCGCCGTGTGGTAGCGCTGCTGGAGGGCCCTGGAGCAAGGCAGAGCGCGGCGACCCTGGGGCTGGACAGGCGCCGCAGAACGGGGGTAGGGTAAGACCATTCTGGCGCGATCTGGTGTGCACAACAAGCGAGGAGGGCAATGCCCTAGGGCTCAGATGAGGGCTGTGAGACTTTAGTCAGTAATGTATTCGACGTAAACACAAGAGGAGAATGCAGGCATGATCCGAACCAATGGGTGCTTTTATCGCATGCGGTCGTTAGGTGTGATGGCCCTCCTAGGATGTGTCGTGGCGTTGTCTGTTGGGGTCAACCAGGTCCAAGCGGTGCCGTTTCCAGGCCCGGACGCATTCGGTCACGTTGCCATGGCGATTGCACCGAACCTGCGTAACATCAGCGCCTCGGGCACTTTCATTCCCCTCTCGGACGATCAGGTCAGCGGTGCTATTCCCCTAGGATTTAGCTTCAACTTTTACGGCGTCCCCCAGTCGCAGGTCTTCGTGTCGTCCAATGGTTTTATGTCCTTTAACTCGGGCTCCAGCGGATGTTGCAGTGGACTGCCGCTTCCACAAAATGATTTTTTGAACAACGTCATCGCGGGATTCTGGGAGGACCTTAATGCCCCCCAGGGGAATATTCGCCACCAGACCATTGGTCCGGTGGGAAGTCGGCAGTTCATCGTCGGCTTCTACAACAACCCGCATTTTAATAATGGTCCGCAGGTTACCTTTGAAATGATCCTGCATGAGACTTCTAACAACATCGAGCTCCAGTACGGAAGTGCGCCAAGCGACGGTGGTATACATAGCGTCGGGATTGAAAATGCCACGGGCACCGATGGGCTTCAGATTGCTTTCGGAAACGTCTCCTTCAACAATCAAGCTTTTCTGATCACCACGGCCGTCCCCGAACCCTCGACCCTCCTCCTGCTCGGCATCGGCCTTGTGGGCCTCGTCGGCACCAGCAGGTGGCGGAAGCGGCAAGAGAGCGGTGCTGCCAACGAGGAAGGGTAGTGCTCCGCGTCGTTTGGTGCCTGGATGTGCGCAACGAGGTGTGAAGCGCTATCGGTCGGGAGGAGAGGCGAGCCGCCCACAGACAGCACATCCACACAGCCGTCAGCTTTGCCCTTCCACGCAGCGCCCCACGGTCGCTGTAGAGCCCCCAGGGTTTTCCCCCTCCTGTCCCCTGGGGGCTCTTGTGCGGTTGTTCGGGCAAAAGCCACGCGCAATGGTGCCAGCCCTGCTGGCATCAGTCGAGATATCCCCCCGCTCTCCTCAGTCCGCCTCGACGAAAGGACCCTGTTGGCCCTAGATGTCCATTTCATATACTCCTGTGGAACTGCACTAGGAAATCGACGGGCAACACAGCCAGCTCTGGCCCGAGTTGTGCGGTCAAGCGCCCAGTTCCCGGGTCTGGAACGGGCCAGACGGACATGCACGGAGCTTCCATGATCCATGATATGACTGTGCCGGCGCTCCTGTCCTTTGCCAGTGCTCTGCTGGGCAGCGCTCTGGCCGCAGTGGTGGTGTTCCAGGACAGGCGGTCGTTCGTGCACCGGACCTTCGCCGTCGGGATGCTTGCCCTGGCGCTGGAAGGCGCACTGGCCGGGCTGAGCGCCCAAGCCGTTTTGCCGGCGGACGTCATCCGCTGGCAGCGCTGGAAGATGGTCGCCTCGGGCTTGCTGCCGGGCAGTTGGTTGCTCTTCAGTCTGAGCTTTGCGCGCGCGCACTGGAGAGGCTGTGTTGGGCCATGGACATGGATTGCCCTGGCGGCGTTCGC
>CAZPYZ010000475.1:0-3986 GCA_964590215.1 uncultured Dehalococcoidia bacterium
GCAGCAGTGGCGGCCTCGACAAGAGCATCGAGCGCGCAGTCGCTCTGGGCGCTGAGGCCATTCAGATCTTCGGCTCGGCCCCCCAGATGTGGAGGACGGCTTTCCCCAAACCTGAGGTTCTCCGGGCCTTTCGAGAGCAGGCTGCTGCTGCGGGCCTCACCGGCTCGATCTTCCTCCACGGCGTCTACCTCGTGAACCTGGCGACCGAGGACCCCAACAAACTTCAGAAAGGCGTCGACTCCCTGGTCTTCTACCTGGATCTTGCCGGCCTCATTGGTTCCGAAGGCGTCATCTTCCACGTGGGCAGTCACAAGGGCCAGGGTTTCGACGCGTTGCTGCCTCAGATCGCCGGCGCCATCACCGCAGTGCTGAGCCGTGCGAAGGGTGATGGGTATCTTATCCTTGAGAACAACGCCGGCCAGGGGCACAACATCGGCGGGAACTTTCGGGAGCTCCGTCGCATAATGCAGGCCGTGGCGAGCCCGCGCATCAAGGTTTGTTTGGACACCCAGCACAGCTTCGCCTCGGGTTACAACGTGGCAACCAGGGATGGCCTGGATGCCACCATGGAGGAGTTCGAGCAGGAGATCGGCCTCTCCAACCTGGTCGCCGTTCATGCCAATGACTCCAAGGTTCCCCTGGGGAGGCCAGTCGACCGGCATGAGAACATCGGTGACGGCTTCATCGGGCGCGACGGGTTCGCCCGCATCATGCGCCACCCAGCGTTCCGAGACGTGCCCTTTCTGCTCGAAGTGCCGGGGCTGGATAAACAGGGTCCTGACGAGGAGAATATGCGACGGTTGAGGGAGCTAAGGGACAATACGAAGCCCTGAGGCGCTGCGGGCCACCATCGGCAAAATGAAAGGGCGGGCCTTATGGCCCGCCATGGTGATCCCTCGAAAAACTGCTACCTTGGCCCGCCCGCTAACGGCGCTGCCCCCCAGCCCTGCACCACGATTGAGGGTTTTTGGTCTGGCGTGGTGGCTGGGGCTGCCGGGCTCGTGGGCTCCTTGGGGGCTACCGGTGAGTCGAAGGCCCCAGGCCCCTCGGTCTTCGATGGCCCGATGGCTGGCCCCTGAACGGCGGTGTCTGCCTTGTCCTGGTCCCCGGAGGAGGTAGTTGAGTCGCTCCGGGTCGGCAGCGGCGCTACGGCGGGCCCAACTTCGTTTTTGAGTGGGACGCCGTCACTATCAACGGGCACCGGGAGAGGACGGGACACCGGTTCCTCCTTGCCTGATACGGGCTGGGGGTTGGTCTGTCCCTTATCTTTCAGCGCGGTGCTCCCCGATGGTAACGGAGGAGCCGCGGCCACAACCGGCGTCTCATCCGCCGAGACGGCCTGCTGCACCGGAAACTGCTCCTCCACGGTGGTCCCAGAGTTCGGGATGTGAGTAGTGTCGCTGGCCGCGCCTTGGGTCGCCAGTGCCTGGCCGCTGAAGGGGACTGCGACGATGTCCCTGAGTTCCGGCGCCTTCCGGTAGAGTTCTCCCAAGCTGGTCTGAACCGCCGCCGCCTGCTCCCGCACCCTCTCCGGCTCCTTGGTCTCGGCCGCGACGGAGAGGGCCTGGCCCAGGTTTTCCCCGAGGGACTCGGCGGACTTCTGGGCTGAGTCGAACCGGCCCTCCTGGGCCGCTCGGTCCATCTCCAGGACTCGCGTGCTCGCCATCCAGAGATGGCATTGCGCCCGGCCGTCTCCGGTCGTCGCAAGCAGCAGGCAACCCGACTCGTACGCGGTCTTGACCGGATACAGACTATCGCCCGGGAGGCTCTCCATGGCCGCCGACACCGTGGTACCGCCTGCCAAGACTAGAGCGGCCAACACCGAGAGGGCTGCCCCCAGGGGACGCATGACCGTGCGAGGCGCGAAGGCTGAGGCGACCGCTTGTCCCAGCCGTTCCGGCCAGCTAGTGCGGACCGGACGGCCTTGGCACGCGTACGCTATCACCTCGGTTCGAATCCGCTCCCTTGCAGGGCCAGAGAGCGCAACTCCTTTCGGCAGCGCCTCTAGCTGCAGCTCCAGGCTCATCAAGTCCGGTAACCGGTCTCGGACCTTCACTCCCCGACCCCTCC
Organism: uncultured Dehalococcoidia bacterium; assembly: GCA_964590215.1. Lineage (GTDB taxonomy): Bacteria > Chloroflexota > Dehalococcoidia > SHYD01 > SHYD01 > CAZPYZ01. The sequence goes on from CAZPYZ010000475.1 coordinate 2,071, forward strand.
GTCCTTGGCCATGATGTCCCGCAACGCTAGTAACGACCGATGCAAGATCACCCGTACCGCGCCCTCACGCTTGTCCAGCGCCGCGGCGATCTCTGCATAGTCCAAACCGTCGATGTACCGCATCACCACGACCGCTTGTTGGTCCCTTTTCAGGGTCCTTATCGCCTTCCTAAGGGCAGCGCTCGCAAAACTTCGTTCCGCCAGGAGCACCGGGTCCGCAGCATCTCCAGCCGGGATGATGACGTCATCGAGAGACGCGGTCTCCTTCCTCGCTCGATAGTGGTCAATAAGCAGGTTGTGGCCAATGCTCAGCAACCATACCCCGAAGGGCTTTCCCATCGGCTTGTAACGCGGTATCGCGTTCCAGGCCTTGAGGAAGACCTGGGCCGCCAGGTCCTCCGCTTCGGTCGGGTTCCCCACCCGGTAATACAGATGGCGGTACACCTTGTCGATGTACCTGTCATACAAGCGGCCAAAGCTGCCCGCGTCACCGGCAATGGCCTCTTCAACTAGGTGGACCTCCACGGGGTCCTGGGTGAGCGCCGCTCGTTCGGTCACCTAACCTACCTTCAATAACGTATGTAAAGTAGTCCTGTTACACCGTGCCCTAGGGTACCCCATCGGCCGAACCGAAGAAACGGGAAGCCCCTGACGCCCCGGCCCCGTGTCATTCCGCTTCAATGTGCCCTCTCCAGCCTGCGCACGGCTCGAACGCCGTCCATCCTCCCGCTCGCTGCGAGAGGCTGCGGGCGAGGGCCTCTTTCGAGTGTAATACACCCACCCGCCCGCCAAGGTTACTGGTGACCTGCACCTCATCGACGAGAATAGCAGGCTTGAGGGGCCAGTCCCGCCGCAGTCCTTCCCGTACCATCGGTATCTTTTCGGGATCGAAGCCCATCAAACGAGTGCCGATGAGATCGGTGACCACGGGGTGGAGCCCGGCCAGGAGCAGTCCACAGGACTTGGGGGTTGGAAACAAAGGGCCTTCTCCCTCCCCAGCCACGATCCCGTCGACAACGGATAGGTAGCGCCGTTGAGGGGTTTCTTGCAGCCTTCCCTGCCTGTCGGCAAAGAACAGAACGTGGTTCAAGTCGAGGGCCATCCGCCAGACCGTGTCGTTGCCGTACCAGTCTCCTTCCACTATGGCTGGCTGGCCGGGGTTGAGGCGGGCAGCGGCTGGTCTGAGGATACGTCGCGCCATCGCCTTCAGCGGTCGTCCGAAGAGCCGGAGCCCGACCCGCCCCGACGGATGGCTGAGGACGAGGTCGCGAAAGTTGTCCTCCAACCAGGCGTCCCAGCGGGCGTCGTCCGCTATGGCGTCCCCTCCCTGGCTCGGTGATCCTGTCCGGTGGTGCGGCAGCCCCCGCTTTTCGTTAGTGATCCCCACCGCATTCTTGAGGCTGAGGGTGATCCCGCCTTTGCGATGGGTCTTCAGTTTGGCGACCGAGACTATCACGTCAGCATTCAGCACCGTGTTTGGCACACTGTAGACGTGACGTCCGTGAGCGTGAAACTGGCTCATCACGTTCTCGTAGTAGATCGCGGTGCTGCGAAGGCGATGGAGATGGGGCTCGATCTCATGAAACATGCTTTTCTCACCGAGGTCAACGCAGGTATAGCCAGCGGGGTCCCCCGGCAGCGGTTGGTCCTCCACCATCACTCCATCCGGGTTCCTTCTCACGTAGAGGTCTCGAAAGTCCATCAGCTCCAGGGCCGGCGATTGGGCGCCATAAAAGTCCCGGATCGCGGCGATCCCGGTCCACTCCACGATCCTCTCAAAGTCCACCTCTTTGATGGGCGAGTCAGCCACGAGGATTCGGCCGTGTCCCCGTAGTGCTATCCAGGCATAGTCGATCAACGGCCTTAGCACCGATCCATGGGCCACAGCCGCCTCGATCCCCTGCTGGCCCATGGAT
>CAZPYZ010000476.1:0-3972 GCA_964590215.1 uncultured Dehalococcoidia bacterium
CCCTCCAGGCCGGGGCGACCTTCTACGTCTCCTCCGGCACGGTGGACCAAAAACTCACGGTCAATGGCAGCCTTGGCGTCGGGACATCCGCCCCTGGAGCCAAGATGGAAATCAGCGGGATCGGGAACCAGGATGGCCTTCGAATTCAAGGGAACTCTTTTGGCTGGAACCTGCTCACGCTCAGCACCGGGGCGAGCGGGGGGAAATGGACATTCAACAGCAGTCTCGGTCTTGTCCAGACGGATTCCGCGGGCTCCGCCAGGATCGTCATGAACGACGTCCCGCGCGTGGGCATCGGCACAAATTCGCCTACCACCACCCTCGATGTGACGGGGGATTTCCAGCTCATCGGAAGCACCAGGCTGATCTCCGGCGGCGGAAATTCGGTCGATTTCGGACTCAACACCACGGGGATCTCCCTGACCTCGAGAGGAACCGTCATCCATTACCTGCTTGACGGCACGAATAGCTTTAGGGTCGACGGTTCGGCCACGAACACCTGCTCCCTGGTCGTCAGCGGAGGGGGCGCCCCCCCGGGCGTCGGCATCGGGACGTGCAGCCCCGCCGGGTCGCTCGATGTCAGGGCCATCTCGCTCTTCAACACGAACCAATCCAGCTCCTTCTTCATGCAGGTGCGCGGCAGCACGGACCCCTACCTGATCTACGCGAGGGCCGACCCCGACCGGGTGGGCATCGGCACCACCGTGCCGGAGGAAAAGCTCCACGTCGAGGGCAACATCCTCGTCGGGACCGGTTTCGAGGTCAAGGGCGCCACCAACGCCGTCGTCTCCTCCGCCGGCTCCTACAACGTCATCTTCAAGACCGGAAGCGCGGAACGGGCCCGGGTGGACGCCTCGGGAAGGCTGGGGGTCAACGACGCGAGCCCGGACGCCCTGCTCGACCTGGTCTCCAACGCGGCCCCCTCCGGCTTCATCCTCTCGGTCTCCAGCCAGAGCGACGCGGCCGGCGACATCCTCTCGGTCCTCGGGGACGGCAAGGTGGGCCTCAACGACCCCGGCCCCGACGCCCACCTGGAGGTGCTCTCCCGCGCCGGGGCGTCCGATTTCATCCTTGCCGTCTCCAGCCAGAACGACGTCACGGGGAATATACTGGCGGTCACCGGCAACGGAAGGCTCGGGGTCAACGACAACGGCCCGGATGCTCAACTTGACCTCGTTTCCAACTCCTCGCCCTCCGGTTTCGTCCTTTCCATCTCGAGCCAGAACGACACGGCGGGGAACATCCTCTCGGTCCTGGGAAACGGCAGGGTAGGCATCAACGCCCCCGGCCCCGAAGCCCAGCTCGATGTCCTCTCGAATTCGGCGGCCTCCGGCCTCATCCTGTCCGTCTCCAGCCAGACCGGCTCCGCCGGGAGCATACTCGCCCTTCAGGGGGATGGGAGGCTCGGGCTCAACGACCCAGGGCCGGACGGCCAACTGGACCTCCTCTCAGGGGCGGCCCCGACCGGATTCATTCTCTCAATATCCAGCCAGAACGACTCGGCGGGCAACATCCTGTCGGTCCTCGGGAACGGGAGGGTAGGGATCGGAACCTCATCCCCCCAGGCCCTGCTGAACATCCATGACGGGGACGTCCGGCTGTCCTCCACGGCCTCGAGCGGGGGGGTCTATTTCGCGGACGGGTCCTACCAGACCACCCGCGGCGTGGCCAAGTCCGAGAGCCTCACCTGGACGGGGATCCATACCTGGAGCTCCTCGGCCACCTTCCAGAACAACGGGTTTTCCGTGGGCGCGGCCACCATGGTCGTCACCGGTGGGCATGTCGGCATCGGGACAACCGCCCCCAGGAGGTACGGGGGCGTCAACGATCGGACCCTGACGATCTATGCGGACGCGACCACCCGCCCCTCCAACCTCGAACTGGTGGGGAACGGAAGCGACCTGGACAACGTCAATACGGGGGCCATCTATTTCGGGGATATATCCAACTCTTCAGCGAACGAGATCCTCGGCATGATCCTCATGTACACGGCGGGGACCACCGCCACCAACCACGGCGGGCACATGAGGTTCTGGACACGCCTGGATAACGGAAGTCTAACCGAAAAGATGCGAATCAAGGACAACGGCTATGTAGGGATCGGGACTACGAATCCCGAATACCTCTTTCACGTCAACGGAGCCGGCCTTTTCACGGGCTATCTATGGAAGGCTGGTGGGGGTTTTCTAATTGATCATCCCGATGACCCAGCCAATAAGGTCCTCCGTCACGGATTTGTTGAAGCCCCAGAAATGACGAACGTCTACCGCGGGCGAGCACGCCTCAACGGAGGGACAACCACGGTCACCCTGCCTTCCTACTTTGAGGGTCTCAACGCCCTGTCAGGGAGACAGGTCTCATTGACATGCGTAGGGGGCTGGTCACCTCTTTTCCTTGGGGGAGAAATCACCCAGGGCAAATTCACCGTCCAGACCACCCCGGAAGGAAATCCCAATCAAGAGTTCTCTTGGTTCGTCTTTGCCGCTCGGGGTGACCCCTGGGCCCGCAAACATCCCGTGGTTGTAGAAGAGGAGAAGGGGGTTGGGACCCCCTTCCAAAGAGGGAAGTTTCTCCAAGATGACGTCCGATCACCCTGAGGATACCCATCCCAACATTTTATACATGGACTGGAAATCTCGGCCCACAACGGACAGACTATTTCCGTGAGGCGATTCCTTTTGTTTGGAGTCCTTGCCGGCATGGCGCTTCAGACCCGGCCGGCTCTGGCGCAGAAAACCATCGTCGCGGAGAGCATCGACCGGCTGGCCCAGAACCTAGCGGCCGAGTACGAGACCCGCCGACCTGAAAGGACCATGGGAACGCTATTGGCCCTTCCCTTCTTTGCGAAGGCGAGACTTCGCCAAAGGGGATTGGGAAACGCGGTTTCGACCCTTATCTCCCAGCGTTTTTCCGGACGGGCCACTTCCGTGATTCTTGCGGAAAGCCATCCGAAAAGGGAAGACATGAGCACCGCTTCGGGGGTTGCTTTGGGCCGTTTGGCCGGGGCGAAGTTGGTCTTGGCTGGGCGGATCGAGGAGGTCGGCGAGGCCTACCATATCACCGCTCGGCTGATCGAGGTCGAAACGGGTTCGACCGTTGCGGTGGAGTTCGAGGAGCTCCCCTCGCAGGCCTTCGAGGAAGAGGCCCTTGCATTCTTATCGTCCTTTTCCCGTCCGTTCCCGTTGTCGATCTACGTCCTTTACAACCACAGGTCGAACTCCAACCTTTCGCTCCCGACCAAGATCGACATCCCCTCTCCTACAGCCAACCAACCCGATAACGGCCTGTTGCCGCGGCCCTTCAGCCTCGGGCTTTTCGGCCTTGGCGCGAAGTTCCCTATCTGGAGGAAGGTCCTTTTAGACGCCGCCATCCTCTACATGCTCAAGGATCCGGTCCCTGTCACCCTCCTGGACGAGAGCTCGGGGGGGCATGGGACCGCGCACCCCAATGCCCTTAGCACTGGGCGTGCGTATCGGGCCACTTTCGAGTGGACCGAACGCCTTTCGGAAGCCTGGCGATGGGAGCTCGGGGCAGGGGCGGTCCATTACAGGTTGACGGGTCGCTACCTGGAGGTCGAAACCACCGCCCCCTTCATCAAAGCCGCCGTAGAGTTTCAATTCGGCGGGAGGGTAGCCCTGGGGTTCTCGGTCTTCCACGACTTTTTTCTCAAGGAGGGCCTGTACGAGCCCAACCGGGTTCCAAGCTTCAGCTTGAATGGGCTCTCGTTCGAGCCTAGCCTGACCATCCATTTCTGACCGCCCTACCGGAGATGCGGGGGTGTACTCAAAAAGGTGGGCCCCTTCTCATTTTTCCCCGGACAGGAATGACATAGTTTAACAACCCAGTCCGGGCCTACACCACAAGTACAGTGAGCTCGGTTATTGCCTTGTAAACCCATGGCGCTCAGGCCGGCCATACCCGGCTGCGGCAAGAACGCCCTCGCGCGCGTCATCGCGGAGCGCACCCAGGCGG
>CAZPYZ010000477.1:0-3929 GCA_964590215.1 uncultured Dehalococcoidia bacterium
CCTCCTCGAACCGACGCCGCCACTTCACGCTCAGCTTCTTGTCATCAGCCAGGGTCTCGAGCGCTCCCTGCGATAGGGGCGGCGCAAGTCGCATGAGCGCTCGTAGCACCTCGTTGAGATACGTCCGGCTGGCTGGCGATGACGGGACGCGGTAGAACTCGCCCTTCAGGGCTTCAGCGGCTGCCTCCGATGGAAAGAGCGAAATCGCGTCGACGAGGACGGCCATGCGCTTCAGATCGCCCTCATGGACCCGCATGAGCCCGAGGAGGAAGATCCCCGCCTCCGGCCGGTCGTGCGCGGCCGTCGCCCCGAGGAACCTCCACGCCTCTCTAGCGCGCTCAAAGTCGGGGCTTACCGCCTGGCGCATGATCGAGTCGATGGGGAACGTCTTAAGGTCTATCGCCGGCGCGGCTCGTGCTCGTCCCATCGTCTTAAGCTGGTGTGTTCAAGGGGGAGGTTGTTGGGTGGCGCTCCTCGTGTGCCATGATCTCCGCGTCGCGTGTGGGCCAAAGGATAACGGACGCGGCCTCCCCTGTCATGGCTCGAACGGCAGCCGCGCGGCCAGCCCCGGAGGCGGGAGCCGATCTGGGGCGAGATACCGATCTGCCTTGACGCAGTGTCGTGGCGACACCAGTCTCAAGGTGCATTCAGTCCATGCTTCCATGCCGAGGTCTCTATCCTTGCTGGCTGATGGCTGGGTGCTTGCCCGCCGGCTTATCAAAGAGCCGGGGCACTCCCATCCAGGAGCACAGGCAAGAGCCTGTGCTCCATCGGTGTGTACCAAATCCTAGCACTATAATGGCCGCAGGCGTTACCCACCGCAAAGGAGCGGCCATGACGACCACCACTCGCACCCGCATCGCTTCACACCCCACGGCCATCCGGCCCGCTCTCCAGAACCTGCACCAGACCGCGCTGCTGCAACTGCGAGAGGCCGGCCAGCTGGCCGGCCTCTCGGCTGACATGATCGACCTGCTGAGCTATCCCAAGCGGGAGCTGATCGTCCATTTCCCGGTGATCATGGACAGCGGGGCGGTACGGGTCTTCACCGGGTACCGGGTGCAGCACAACATCGCCCGAGGGCCGACGAAGGGCGGGATCCGGTACCACCCCGACGTGACCCTGGACGAGATCCGGGGCTTGGCGATGTTGATGACCTGGAAATGCGCCCTGCTCAACATTCCCTATGGAGGGGCAAAAGGCGGCGTCGCCGTCGAACGGCGAGAAGTGAGCAGAGGGGAGCTGGAGCGGCTGACCCGCCGTTATACCGCCGAAATCTCGTTCATCATCGGACCGGAGGTGGACATACCTGCCCCTGACATGAACACAGACGCCCAGGTCATGGCCTGGATGATGGACACCTACAGCATGGGAAAGGGGTACTCGGTGCCGGGTGTGGTGACCGGCAAGCCCATCATCCTGGGTGGCACGGCGGGCCGGGCGGAGGCGACAGGCCGGGGTGTCATGATTGTCGCGCAGGAGGCCGTCACCCGGCAGGGGAAGAACCCCGCCGAGACTAGCGTCGCCGTGCAGGGCGCGGGGAATGTCGGTGGCGTGGCGGCTGACCTGATGCACCGGGCTGGGTTCAAGGTGGTCGCGATCAGTGACCGCCAGGGTGGACTGTATGAACCGACAGGCTTGAACATCCAGGCGGTCCTCCAGTGGCGCAAGGAGCGGGAATGGCTGGCGAGCTATCCGCGGGCCGCAGCCATCAGCAACGAAGAACTGTTGGAGTTGGATGTGGATGTGCTCGTGCCTGCGGCGCTGGAAGGACAGATCCACGCTGGGAATGCGGCCCGGATCAAGGCGCCCCTCATTATCGAGGGGGCCAACGCGCCCACAACCCCTGAGGCAGACCTGATCCTGAAGGACCGGGGCGTACTCGTGGTGCCGGACATCCTGGCCAATGGCGGCGGCGTGCTGGTGTCGTACTTCGAGTGGGTACAGGACCTGCAGGCCTTCTACTGGGAAGAGACGCAGATTAACGAACGGCTGGAGCAGGCCATGCTGCGCAGCTTCCAGGAGGTCAGCACCCTGGCTCAGGAGCGGGGCATCACCCTCCGTCAGGCAGCCTTGGTGCTGGGTGTGCAACGGGTGGTGCAGGCTATCGAAAGCCGGGGGATCTATCCGTGATGCGTGGTGCGTGGGTGCGTGGCAGGTGATGCGTGATGCGTGATGCGTGATGGGTCACTCCTGATCATCGCCCTTTTCGCCTTCATTCTCCGGGTCCACAACCTCTCCTTCGAGAGCCTCGACATCGACGAGGCAGACGTGGTCGCCTTTGCGCGCCTCCCGCTGGCAGACCTACTGAGCCGCCTGGTCAACCCGGGCGAAAACGGCCCGCTCTACGTCCTGCTCCTGAAGGGGTGGACAGCCCTGGCCGGGGAGAGCGAGTTTTCCCTGCGATTCTTCTCGGTGATGCCGTCAGTGCTTTCGGTCCCCCTGATCTTCATCCTGGGCCGACGGTTGCTAGGGACGCCGGCCGGCCTCTTGGCAGCGGTGCTTTTGGCATGCTCCAGTTATGTCCTGTTCTACGCCCAAATGGTGAAGATGTACTCCCTCGTGCTGATGCTGGCCCTGCTGTCCTGTTATCTGCTACTGCGACGACGATGGGCGTGGTATGCCGCCGTCACGACGCTGGCGATGCACGTGCATGTGTTTGGCGCGCTGCTGGTTCCGTGGCATCTGGTGTATGTCTTCCTGCGCGGCCCCCGAGAAGGAGGGTTCTTCATAGCCCTGGTGGCATTGGTGGTTCCTTACGCGCCCCTGGGCGTTATGAGAGCCGCGGCGTTACAGGCGCCGGAAAGCTTCACGCGGCAGTTCACGGGTCCGCACGACCCCCTCGGGATGCTGATCACGTTAGCGAGAGAATACGGTACGCGCTACGACTTGGTTTCCTGGGACATGGCAGCCGGGGCGTTCGCGGTCGTGACCGTGATAGGTTTCGTTGCCGCTTGGCAGGCGAGGGCGCTCGCCCCACATGCCCTCTGGTTTCTGGGCCTCGGGGTCATGGTACCGGTCGTAATTACCTATGTCCTGGTCACCCTCGGCGCGCCGCTGTTCGCCTCTCGCTATCTTCTCGTCTCGCTGCCGGTCTTCTTCCTGCTCTGGGCCGGCGCCATTGCGTGCCTCTTTCAATGGGGCCGGCGGGCGGGAGGGCTTACTGCTCACTCTCTACTGCCGGTGGCGGGGCTGCTGACCGCAGGATTTGTTCTCATCAACGGCGCCCGCTGGTGGCAGACGGCAGTGGACGGAACGCGGTTCCGCGAGGACTGGCGAGGCGCCGTCGCGTACCTGGAGCAGCGCCATGCACCGGGAGAACCGGTGCTCGTCCTCCACGACGCATCCTGGCGTGCGGTAGACTACTACCGCACGGAGCCCATGGTCCTCGCCAGCCTCGATGCAGGGCCTGAGCAGCCACCCGATCTCGCCAAAGCGCCGCTGGTAGCCGGGCGCGCCTGGCTGCTTGCGGCGTATTTCGAGGTACGGGACTTGCCGGCGGTCGAGGGGTGGCTGGAGACGCGCGGCCCTTTGGTAGACAAGACGTGGCTGACGGGAGTGATGATCAGCGAGTACAACCGAGTCGAGTGAGACAGCAGCGCACTCTAGCCTTCACCCCAACCCTCTCCCAGGGGGAGAGGGAATTTTCACGCCTATGACAGGAATGCGGCGGCTCCTGCTGCCCTTCCAGCACAGCGGATTCGGCCTCTACTGGACCAGCATGCTCCTAACGTCCAAAGGCCACTGGATGGAGCTGGTAGCCCAGGGGTGGCTGGTGGTGCAACTGACGGACTCGCCACTGATGGTGGGTCTGGTCGCGGGAGGACAGGGCGCAGCACAACTGCTGTTCGGCGCCGTTGGCGGCGTCGTTGCCGACCTGGTGGACCGGCGGCGCCTGCTGCTGTTCTCTCTGGCCGGCCGGGCTCTCA
>CAZPYZ010000478.1:0-3917 GCA_964590215.1 uncultured Dehalococcoidia bacterium
ATGAGCAAAACACAACTGGCGTGAAGCCGGGGTCTGGGGCAGAGCCCCAGTGTGACCAGCTTTCCGGCCGAGCTTCTAGTCTAGGTGTCTGTGGCTCATACAGGGCGTGTTTGACGCTCCTTCCAGACGGGGCCTACAATGAATTCACCCCGTGCGTAAGGAGCCCCATTAACTGATGGTTGAGATGACCATCGAGAGCGTCCGCGTTAGCCTGATGAACTATCAGCGGGTCGTGATCCTCAAAGAGAAGGAAGCGGATCGCTATCTGCCCATCTGGATCGGTCCCGCGGAGGCCGAGGCTATTGCGCTGCGGCTCCAGGAAGTGCCTGTCGCCCGGCCCCTTACCCACGACCTCCTGAATTCCGTCATTGGCGCCCTCGGCGCGACCGTCCGCCTGGTGGTAGTCAACGACTTGAATAACGACACCTTCTACGCACGGATCATGTTGGACGTGAACGGGAAAAGCGTTGAGGTCGACTCCCGGCCCAGCGATGCACTGGCCCTCGCGGTGCGAGTGTCGGTGCCTATCTATGCTGACGAAACGGTGCTGCAGAAAGCCGGCGTCGTCCTGGATCCCGAAACCGGAAAATTCCAGCCGAAGCCCGCCGAGGGGCAAGACCAGCCACCCCTCACCGAAGAGGAGCGACAGCGTTTGTCGGCCTTTGCCGACTTCATCAACACCCTTGACTTGGACGACTTCGAGCATCGTCAGCAGCGGCAGTAAAGCCGAGTCCAAGGTCCCCAGTCCAAAGTCCAAACTGAGTGGTGACTCAAGGAACTCCATCGTTGGAGTTCCTTTTGTTTGTCCGTACAATCACTGATGACCGACGGTGAAAGGGTGACCTTGGACCTTCGAACGTGGACTTTTGATCCCATAGTAGCCCTCCCCCTTGCCTTCGCCGTCGCCTTCGGGTCCACCTATCTCCTAACCCCTCGGGTCACGGCAGCCGCCTCCCGGTGGGGGTTCAACGACCGGCCGGATGCCCGGCGGAATAAGGCGCTCAAGCCACGGCTGGGAGGTGTCGCCGTTTTCGCCGGGGTCGCAGTGTCCCTGGCGCTCACGTATCCCATGCTCCCCGGTCGCACTGAAGCGGAGATGGGGAGGGTCGGCGGGCTTATGGCGGGAAGCCTCATCGTTGTCCTGCTCGGCGCGCTGGACGACAAGTTCGAGCTATCGGCGCTCGGCCAGCTGGCGGGACAGGTGCTGGCCGCCGCAGTAGCGGTGGGGGCCGGCATTCTTGTGAACAGCATCACTAATCCCTTCGCTGAGGGCCTGGTGTGGTTCCCGCACTACCTCGCCGTTTTCTTCACCTTCTTCTGGCTGCTGGGAGCCATGAACACTCTGAACTTCCTGGACGGCGTAGACGGGCTTGCAGCGGGTGTTTCCGCCGTGGCCGCGGCCGTGCTGGCGGCCCACAGCCTGATGCTGGGGCAGTTGACTATAGCCCTACTCCCATTAGCCCTTGCAGGCGCCTGTCTCGGGTTCCTCCCCTTCAACTTCTATCCGGCGCGTGTGACCCTCGGAACCTGCGGGTCGATATATCTTGGCTTTGCCCTGGCAACTCTTTCGGTCATTGGGGGTACCAAAGCCGCCACCCTGCTCCTTGTGCTGGGCCTCCCGGTGGTGGACACGGGCTGGACCATCCTGAGGCGCATGGCGACGGGGCAATCGCCCTTCCGAGGGGATCGGGGACACTTGCACCATCGCCTGTTGACTCTGGGGCTGACAGAGCAACAGATCGTGCTGCTGATGTACCTTTCAAGTGTGGTCCTAGGAGCCCTGGCGCTGGTCCTCTCCACCAGGCTTGCAAAGTTCTATGCCATTGGTATCATGACCGGGGCCACGCTCCTGTTGGTGGCGACCCTGGCGTATTATGGCCGCAGACGGGCGCCCCGGGGTTCCGTAGCCGCCTCGGACACTTCGTGCTAGAATTCACAATCGGCGCGACGGCGATGCATCGCTTGCCCCCCACAGTTCGACTCGTGGGCCTTGGCTGGTATATAGCCATCTGCCTGGTGTTGGGGATCGTCGGCGGGCTCTGGCTAGATGGGCAACTCGGTCTGAAACCGCTCTTCTTGCTCTTGGGACTGTTCGTTGGCCTTGGAGCCGCTTTTTACGGGTTGTACCGGATGGTGGCGAGAGCAGTGGACGAGTAGGGGAGAACGTTGGCTAAGCTCTCCGGGAAACAGATAGCAGGCATCGTACTCGTCCTCCTGGTAGCCGGTTTCTTCTTCCGGGGCCCCCTCCCCGAGATCTTGGTCCCAGCCGAAGTCATCGCAAGCATCGGCGGTTTCCCCCTGACCAACACCATCCTCGCTACCTGGCTCACCGTGATCCTCCTACTCCTATCGTTCCGTGCGGCCACCAGCAACATGCGACTGGTCCCTCGGGGCGTACAGAACTTCATGGAGCTGGTGGTCGAGGGACTCCTTAATTTCTGCGTGAGTGTTGCCGGCGAACGCTATGGCCGCCACTTCTTCCCGATGGTGGCGACCATCTTCCTTTTCGTCATCGCCAACGCGTGGCTCTCCCTGCTGCCTGGCTTTGGCACCATTGGCATCATTCATCATGCGGAACACGGTGCGGTGCCCTTCGTCCCCGCGGGTCCCGTCGCGGTCGTCCTTCCGGGGGCGGGCAAGTTAGAGCCCGGCCACCACGGGCCTCCCGGGGCCATCGAGGGGACCTTGGTGCCCTTTCTGCGGGGAGCCAACACCGATTTGAACACCACCCTGGCGCTGGCGCTGACTGCCATGGTCTTCGTACAAATGTGGGGACTGCGCGCTCATGGAGCCGCCTATGGCGCCAAGTTCATCAACCTGAGGCGGCTTTTACGGGGCCAGGTCGCCTTCGGACTGATCGACGTGTTCGTGGGCGTCTTGGAGACCATCAGTGAGATCGCCAGGGTGGTCAGTTTCACCTTCCGGCTTTTCGGGAACATGTTCGCAGGCGAGGTGCTCCTGGCGGTCATTGTCTTTCTGATTCCTTGGTCCCTGGTGCTCGTTTTCTATGGGCTTGAGCTGTTCGTCGGCTTCGTTCAGGCCCTGGTGTTCGGCGGGCTTACCCTCGTCTTTGCGACCATGGCCGTCGCAGGCCATGGGGAAGAGCACGAGAGCACGGAACATCATTAGCCCCGGAGGAGGTAGGTTAATGCCTGAAAGTCCTGAAGCGGTCAAGCTGCTGGCGGCCGGTCTAGCAATGGGCCTAGGCGCCATCGGCCCCGGGATCGGTATCGGCCTGCTAGCCGGCAAAGCGATGGAGGCCATTGGGCGGAACCCCGAGGCCCGTGGCTATATCCAAACCAACATGATCCTGGCCATTGCCTTTGCCGAGGCCATCGGGATCTATGCCCTGGTCGTCGCTCTCATCCTAAAGTTCGTGTAGGTTCCACCATGGAAGCCCTTGGGATCAGCCTGCCGGGCTTGCTGGCCCAGATCGTCAACTTCCTGCTCTTATTTTTCCTGCTCTCTCGATTCGCCTTCCCGGCGATCGGGCGGATGCTGGATCAACGATCGGAGCGGATCAAGGAGAGCCTGGAGGCCGCGGAGCGAGCAACTCAACAGGCGGCCGAGTCCCAAGCCGATATCCAGGCCCAGATCGACGAAGCCAGACGGCAGGGGCAGGCCATTATCGAGCAGGCCTCCCGCGCCAGCGAGCAGCTACGAGCCGAACTAACCCAAGCCGCTCAGGCCGAGGCGGAGCGGTTGCGAGCACAAGCGCGCGCTGACCTTGAGCTCGAACGCCAGAAGGCAATGGCGGAGCTGCGACGGCAGTTCGCGGACCTGACCGTGACCGCGGCGGAACGGGTCATCGGCCGTTCGCTGGACCGGCAGGCCCATGAGGGGCTGATCTTGGAAGTGCTGGATGAGAACAGGAGGGGGGGATAGCGGTGGCCGTAACCGCGCGGGCGCGCCGCTAT
>CAZPYZ010000479.1:0-3908 GCA_964590215.1 uncultured Dehalococcoidia bacterium
CGCGAACCGCCCCTACAGGACGAGCGGACAGGTCCACGCCCTCCAGGGCCTGGCGCACCTGAGAGGCGGAGGCGGGACGCTTTCCTGGGTCCTTCTCCAGCAACCGCAGGATCAGGGCTTCCAGACCGGGTGGGAGGTCGGGCCTATGCCAGGTTGGCGTCACCGGCGGGGTGTTCAGGTGTTGGGTGATGACTGCGACGGATTCTTCCCCAATGAAGGGTGGCCGGCCGCAGACCATCTCGTAGAGCATGGCTCCCAGGGAGTACAGGTCGGACCGGAACGTTACCTCACCCCCCATCGCCTGCTCCGGCGGCATGTAGGCGACGGTGCCGACCATCATCCCGGCTTGCGTGAGGCGTGAGCGATCCAGGGCCACCGCGAGGCCGAAGTCGCCGATCTTGGCGACCAGGGACGAGGTATGAGGTGCGAGGGATGAGGGGGGGCTCGTTTCTCGTTTCTCGTTCCTCATTTCTGCGTCTGTCAGCCACACATTGCCGGGTTTCAGGTCACGGTGAATGAGGCCGTGCTGGTGCGCGAACTCCAGGCCCTCGCAGACCTGCTGGGCGATGTCCACCGCCTGTTCTATCGGCAGGCGGCGCCCTTCGGCCTTCCCCAGCAAACCCTCCACATCACCACCGGGCATGAACTCGGTGACGAGGTAGGGACTGGGAACGTGGGAACCTGGGAACCTTGGCTCCCCACCCCCAGGTTCCTGGGTTCCCAGGTTCGCGGGTTCCTGGCCCATGTCATAGACCGACACGATATGCGGGTGGGTCCCTAGCCTTCCCATGGCCTGGGCTTCCCGCGTGATGCGGTCAAGGCCTTCCTGGTCCAGACCTTCTGTTTTGATCAGGGCGAAGGCCACATCCCGATCCAGGCGGGTGTCATGGGCGAGGTAGACCCGTTTCTTGCCGCCTTCGCCCAGGAACCGCTTCACCTGATAGCGGCCGCCGGCGAAGGCGGAAGGCTGGACGCCGGCCGGAGGTGGCGGGGCCAGAACGGATGCGTTAACTGCGGCGTGTGCGAGCCGTCGGGCTGCTGCGGCCACATAAGCCAACGCATCGGCGTTCTCCGGATCCAGCGCGAGTACGTTCCGAGCGCGGTCCTCCACCAGCGTCCACTCCGAACGCTTGATGGCCTGCTCGGCCTCGTCCAGCAGGCTGTCAATCTGCCGCTGGACTCTCTCGCTGGGCATCGCAGAGGCATCCACAGATTTCACAAGCTCCGCAGCGTGATAATGGAGTTCATGCTGTTGGGCGCGTTGCGGGAGATGATGGCAGGGTCATGCGACCTGACGTAATCAACTGTCGTGGTGGGACCCGGCCGTTGGTTGTCGTTTGATACCGTTGCGGAAGTGTCAAAAGACTAGCCTCCAGCCAACCGGGCGTCAACCAGCAAGACCGTCCTAACCGTGCTAACCGTCCTTGACACGCTCATTCTCTACCAAGTACCGTCAATAGGACTACGCTAACGTAAAGGTCAACCGTGACTCTCCCCTTAGAAGGTTTTCGGCTCCTCGATATCAGCCGCCTGGTTCCGGGCCCTATGACCACCTGGATGCTCGCGGACCTGGGTATGGACGTGCTCAAGCTGGAGGACATGGAGGTGGCCCGGGCCGGACGCGCTCGCGACTCCTTTTCCCCGAAAGTGGACGACCCAGAGGTCGAGACCCGGGCCATGGCCTGGAACCACATTGGCCGCAACAAGCGCAGTATCGCGGTCAATCTCCAGAAGCCAGAGGGCCAGCAGATCCTCCACCGCCTGGTGGCAGACGCCGACGTCTTCTTCGGCAGTTTCCGGATACCGGTGTACAAGCGCCTCGGCGCTGACTACGAGACGCTGAGCGCGATCAACCCCCGGCTCATCTACTGCACCCTCAGCGGCTACGGCCAGGAAGGCGCCTTCGGGGACTGGCCCGGCAACGAGCGCAACTCTCAGGGGATGTCCGGTTTCAGCGCCCTCACTTCAGGCCAGGACGGAGAGCCGGCCGACATGCTCTTCTTGCCCGTCGATAGCTTCTCCGCCGCCCTAGCGGTTATCTCCATTCAGGCCGCGCTTATGGCGCGAGAGCGCACCGGCAAGGGCCAAAACATCGACATCGCCCTAGTGGAAGGCGGAACCACCTTGCTGAACTCCCAGGCGCCAGGGTATCTCCGGGATAAGCAGGTGAGGCAGCGCGGTTTCCCCAGTCTCGGCAACCTGCGGTGTAAGGATGGGAAATACCTCAGCAGCGCCGCTTCCGCCCAAACGCACTTCTGGGCCCGCTTCTGCGACGCCGTCGGCTGCCCACAGTACAAAGGTCTGTTCCCCGGCGCCGGGCGCTATGATCCCTCTGTCGAGGCCGCCGTGAAAGACATCCGCGCGATCATTCTGACCAAGACCAGGGACGAGTGGCTGGCTATCCTCCCTCGGGAGATCTCGGTCGTCCCTATGTTGGAGTTCGACGAGGCGCTGGATGGGGAGTACGCCCAGGACAGGGGCATCGTCTGGGAGCTGGAGCACCCCCTGGAAGGCAAGGTCCGGCAGTTGGGGTCGCCTTTCCGGCTCTCCGATACGCCCCCAACCTTCCGGAACTTCGCGCCCATGCTTGGCGAGCACACCGTCGAAGTGCTTCACGGCATCGGGTACAACGACGCAGAGATTGGACAATTGGAGGACAATGGCGTGGTGAGGATAGTTCATGGACCTGGGTGACCCGGCCGCGCCAATGAGGGTGAAAAGCCTGCGAAACCCCAGCAGGCGGGGGCGCCTGTTCCACATTTTCGGAGCAATGACCATGGCGCTGATTATTACAGCATGCGGCGCCCCGTCGGCGCCCTCCGAGGGGGTACAGGGGAGTGGACAACAGCCGAAGCACGGCGGCTACCTCCGTCACCTGCTCCCTTACAGCGCCAACAACATCGACCCCTACACCACAGACGAACCCACGGGATACCAGTTCATCAGCCCGAACTGGTACGAGGGCCTCGTCGCCATCGACTACCAGCCCGGCAAAGACTGGCGGATCGAGAACAAGCCTGTTCCCTTCCTGGCCGAGAGCTGGAGGATGGAGGATAAAAATACCTACCTGTTCTCCATCCGCAAGGGAGTCACCTTCCACAACGGCGACCCGATGTCGGCCGACGACGTGGTGTTCAGCTTCCGGCGCTTTACCGACGGTAGGGAGAAGCTCACCCCCAGCGTCGCGGCCTTCATGACCAATGTCGCGTCTGTGGACAAGCTGGATGACCACACGGTCCGGCTCATCACGAAGCAACCGGACGCCGACATGCTCGTCAACCTGGCCGCCAGGAGCATCAGCGTTCTGCCGAAGAAGTTCGTGGAGAGGGGCGGGGACCTGACCAAGGAGGCTATCGGCACCGGGCCCTTCAAGCTCAGCAGCTACAAAAAGGACGCCGAGGCCCTCGCCGTCCGCAACGGGAGTTACTGGCAGACGGGCCGCCCCTACATGGACGGGGTGAAGATGGCCCTGCGGGTGGACGACACCGCGATGCAAGCCGCCTTCTCCGCCCGCCAGGCGGACATCCTGATGCGGAACGACAAGAACCAGTTCCTCCCTATCCAGGCCGCGGTTCCGGACGTACAGCACTCGCGCCACGTCATCAACTCCAATGGCGCCATCATGGTCAACCTCAAGAAGCCGCCCTTCCAGGACATCCGAGTACGCCGGGCGCTGCACCTGGCCCTGGACCGCCAGGAGATGAACCAATTCATGACCTTTGGCGAGGGCGTCGTGAGCGCTCCCCTGGTTCAGGCGGGGAAGGCCGGCTGGACCATCCCCGAAGAAGAGCTGCTCCGAATGCCGGGTTACCGCCAGCCCAAAGACCAGGACATCGCCGAGGCGAAGCGGCTGCTGCGGGAGGCCGGCTACCCCGACGGGTTCAAGACGACCCTGCTTTTCGCCTCCT
>CAZPYZ010000480.1:0-3900 GCA_964590215.1 uncultured Dehalococcoidia bacterium
CCTATGTCCTGCCTCACGAAGACGCGGTGCTGGCTCTAATGGCTTCCAGCTGGTTTGATGCCAGAAAAGTGCTTTTGCTTGAAAAAGATGAGCTTCGTGGAACGCCCAGTGGGGTTGAGCAACTGCCTGTCATAGATGTTGGCCTTAATGACATAAGAGCGCCAATTGGAAAAATCACCGCTGACCCCCTGTGCGCGTTGAGCCGTATCCGGCACTCTCGGGGCCGGCGGCAACCCGAGTCCACCTTGCCCGATGGGCACTTCCGCGAACCGCTCAGGCGCCTTGTGCTCCTCGATCGTGTCCACTCTCAGGTGGCGGAGTGCGTCTCGGCTGGCTCCCCGGAGGCGCCCAAGCCCCGGCACTTCACCGAAGCGGCGCTCTTCGGGCTCTCCTTCCAGCCGCGGCAAGACTGGCCGCCCGCTCGGTGGGCGCCGCTCATGAACTGCTTTCCAGCGCCTCGGTCCTCTTCCGGCGCCTGGAACCCGCACAGGTGGACTTGTGGTGCCAGCGGGGGGAGGAACTGTTGCAGACCGACGAGGGCGCAGCCGTCAGCTACTTCCGGGTGCAAGGCAGACGAGCGCAGGAGACCATGGCGGCAATCTCTGCCGGTGTTGCCCTGGAAGATGTCCGGGACATCCTGCAGATGTACGCGCAGGCCCTGATGGGGAGGGGCATCCACATCCTGGGGACCGAGGGGCAGGCGGAGAGGACGGCCACATGGACCGACGTCGAGCATCTCGGCCTCGACTCACCGACCATCTTCGCCCCCTCACTGATGCAGGGGTTTCCCGCCAAGAACCTGAATTTCGAAGCGTACAAGGTCCTCATCACCCACCAGACAGGCCACGTCGCCTTCGGCACGTACGACTTCGCCTATGAACAAGACGGGAACATTTTTCGTTCCTTGCGGGCCTACCTCGCGGCGCCCGCGGCCGGCGAAGCCGCCGCGGAGCTGGAGCGCTACTTCTCTCTCTTTGAAGATAAGCGCCTGGCCCGCGACCTCTTCACCCTCGCCGACGACGAACGGGTCGACGCCCTCATCCGATCGGAGTACCGGGGCATCCGGGGTCCCTACCAGCGGGTCCAGGCCAGTTCCCTTGAGGGCCGGCCCAGGTTGGAAACGCTGGCTTTGCGAGAGTACCTCGTGGAGCTGCTGGTGCGGCGGAGTCTGGGCCACTCAGGTCCCTACCGGGTGCCCAAGCGCCTCGCAGGCTCAATCGAGAAGGCGGCGGGTATCCTCAACCTCATCGCGGCCTCTATGGCGACCAACGGCTTGCCGAACACGGCAAGCTGGGCCGTGACCGCGGAAGACGTCGCCGAGGCCGCGATCAGGCTCTATATCCTCGTCCGCTCCGTAGCCAACGTACCCCAGCACCTGGTGCCATGCGACGACTGGGTGGAGGTCAACCTCGAAGACTATAGCTACGACCCGGCTCAAGAAGACCTGATGGACCTCTTGCGGCAGTTCGCCCGACTGAATCCTCAGACCGGGCCATTCCCGGGCGAGTCCCCCGACGAAGCTGGAGAGGAACAAGAGGAAGAGCCCTTCATGCCTCCTCCTCCAGTGCCCCATCGAGGAGACCACCAGCCCGAGCTGATGCAGCTGCTCATGAGTTTGCGGGAGCGCGCCGAAGGCCAACTCACAGGCGACGAGGACCAGCCGTCGGCGGTGGACCTGTTGCAAGACCTGATGGAACGGGAGGAGCTGGAGGAGGGGGTCGAACCCGCGGACGATAGGGAAGGGGTTGATTATAACTCGGCCTTGAACCGCTACCTACGAGCGCTGTACGAAAAGGAGCCGGCGACCGACCGGCCCTCGCCCATCATCGAGAGCGTCGCAGAAGACGATGTGCAGGTCTTTCACTACGACGAGTGGGACTACCGCATCAAAGCCTACCGGCCCGGCTGGTGTGAGCTGCATCAGCGGACTTTAAGAGAGGGCTCGGGGGAGTCTTACGAAAAGACGCTGCACGAGCACCAATGGCTCGCTCATGCCGTTCGGAAGCAGTTTGAGATGCTCCGACCTGAGGGGATGGGCCGGGTGAAGCGGCTGCTGGACGGTGAAGAATTCGACCTCGATGCAGTCATCGAGTCCGTTGTGGACAAGAAGGCGGGAGACGGTCTGAAAGACAAGGTCTACTGGCGGCGGCGGAAGACCCAACGGAGCGTTGCGGTGTCGCTGCTGCTGGACATGAGCCTCTCTACCGACGAGCGCATTGACCAGGACATCCGCTACTTCACATCCCACGGCGTCCTGAACACCGAGCCACCTGCGCGGGCGTCGCGCAACGGGCCAGGCAAGCGCATCATCGATCTCGAGAAGGAGAGCCTCGTCCTGCTCATGGAGGCCTTGGAGCAGCTTGGCGACGAGTACGCGATCTATGGGTTCTCCAGCGCTGGGCGGGGAGACATCCAGTTCTTCGTCATCAAGGATTTTCAGGAGTCCTCTTCGGACCATGTACGAAATCGTCTCGACAAGATCGTCCCGCTGCAAGGGACCCGCATGGGCGCCGCCATCCGCCACGCGGCGGCGAAGCTGGATGCGGCGGGCGCGGAGACGAAGGTCCTGCTGCTGGTCAGCGACGGCAGACCCCAGGACCGGGGCTACGGCACACTACCCTGGGAAATGGAGGACCCCAACAAGGGTCGCTACCATGCCCTCGACAGCACCATGCGGCTGCTGGGGCCTGACGGGATCATGGCAGACGAAAAGGATTACGCCGTCCACGACACCAAATCGGCGCTCAATGAAGCCCGAGACAGAGGGATCACTCCCTTCTGCCTCTCCATCGACAAGGAGGGGCACGACTACCTCAAAGCCATGTGCGGAGACATCGGCTATGAGGTCGTCTCCAGCATCGAGGCGCTACCGCGCCGCCTCCCTGCTCTGTATAGGCGATTGACCACGTAACGGCCACACCGGCCTGGCCTCGGTGAGGTGAATACCGATCCGCCCGCCGCTGACCAGCGCGAACCACAGCCGTTGGCCGGCCATCGCCGGCGTCAACACCTGCGCACCCTGCGGCGCCAGCAGGAAGGGGCTGCCCAGTGCTTTCGTCCAACGGCTCCCGTCCCGAGAGTAGGCATAACCCAGTCCCCACTGGGGTGATCCCGCGTACACCATCAGCCACCCGGAACCCTGCTGTGCCACGGCCGGGGTAAACACCCGTTCACTGTCCCACGCGCCCAACGGCCCGGGATTCAGCACTGGGTTGGCCGGATCCTTGTCCCACGAGGCACCGCCGGCATCGGAGGCGGTTGCGTGCCCGACGCGCCAGCGCCCCACCCAATCTCGGCCTTGATACCACATGTGAAACCGCCCTCCATCCCGCTGGACCGAGGGGTAGGCTACGCCGGTCTCGTCCCAGGTTCCAGACCCTCCCGGCCCAAGGACCGGCTCTGGGCTGAGGGTCCAACGGACGCCATCCGATGATTGCCCGTGGTAGATGTACCAGCGGTCTTGATGAAGGCCTGCATGCCACATCAGATATCGGTCGTCGGCAATCCGGAGCACGCCCGGGTCGTGGGCGCTGCCCCCAGCGCCGGTAACGATGGGGTTGTCTGCGTGCTTCTCCCACCTCAGACCATCGCTTGATGTCGCCAAGCCGATGCTCCAGCCTCGGTAAGGGTCGTCACCGGCGGTGCCATCGTAATACATCAGATAGCCAGCCCCTCTCTTCACGATCGAAGGGGCGTGAACCAGGCCAGAGTCCCACGTGCCCGGTAGTCCGGCGGTCAGCACGGACTCCGATGAGTGCGGTGGTGGGCTCGCCAGGCGGCAGGCCAGGGTTGCCACCACGACGAGCAGTTGCAGCGCGAGCGTTCCTACCGGTCTAGAAGCACGGCCGGAAAGCCGGTGACACTGGGGCTGCGCCCCAGACCCCAGGTTCACGCGGCGGT
>CAZPYZ010000481.1:0-3884 GCA_964590215.1 uncultured Dehalococcoidia bacterium
ACATGGGGATTGACACCATCATCGCCTGCGGAGAGACGACGAGCGGCTGCGTGCGGGCATCGGTGGTCGACGGGTGCACACACCGCTACCGGATGGGTGTAGTGGCTGAGTGCTGCTTTGACCGCACCGAAGCTTCTCATGCCATAAACCTATTCGACATGCATCAGAAATACGCGGATGTCATCGACCTGGGGGCGGCCCGAGGCTATTTCGCCGCTGTTGGAGCGAAAGGCAAAGTCCTCGTCGGCGCCTGACCAGCTCTCTCTGCAATGAAAGGAGGTAGACAATGCGGCGGTATTTGCCGGTCCCACGGTTCATCCCTCTGGTGGCGTCCCTAGCACTGTTGTCCGCAGCCTGCGCCGCCCCAACGCAGCCGGGGCAAGAGGGTGGGCCGGCAGCGGACGCGCCCCTTGCCGAGAAACAGGTGCTGCGGGTCCGGTTCTACGACGAACCGGCCGGGTTCGACCCCGCCACCCTGTTCCGCATTGAGAACGAGAACATCGCCTTCAATATCTATAGTGGCCTCACGACCTACGAGTCGAAGACTGGCCAGATCCTCCCGGACCTGGCGGAGCGGTGGGAGACCAAAGACCAGCGCAGTTGGACCTTCTTCCTGCGGAAGGGGGTGCAGTGGCAGAAGGGGTTCGGGGAGCTGACGGCCGGAGACGTCGTGTCTTCCTACAAGCGCATCCTCGCCCCGGAAACGGGATCGCCGTATCGCAGCGACTTCGGGCCCGTGGAGTCCATCGAGGCGCCGGATCCCCAGACGGTCGCCATCGCCTTGAAGGCTCCAGACGCCAACTTCCTGCATGTGGTGGCCAATTACCACCAGGGCCAGGTGGTGAAAACAGAGGCAGTGGAAAAGTTTGGCGACCAGTACAGGTGGAATACGGTGGGTACGGGGCCCTTCGCCCTGGAGAGCTTCACCCCTGGATCGGAGATGGTGCTGGCGCGGCATGAGGGCTACTTCCGGGGGAAGCCAACGTTGGAGCGGATCATCTTCCGCATCATCAAGGACGATGAGACCGGAGCCATCGCCCTCCAAAACGGCGAGGTCGACCTGGCAATGCGGATCAGGTCCGAGGAGACCTTGAAGCGGCTGGAGGCCGACGGCCGCTTCACCATGAACACCGGGTCGATCGGCCAGGGAACTATCATGTTCAACCCCCAGGTAAAGCCCCTCAGCGACGTACGGGTGCGGCGCGCCTTTGCCCACGCCATTGACCGGGACGCCATCGTCAAGGCGGTGGGTTCCCTGACCACCAGAAAGGTCACCAATCTCATTCCTCAGTGGATGGACGTCTATTCCGATGCCGTGCCGCGCTACGAGTACAACCCCGAGCGGGCCCGCCAACTGCTGGCGGAGGCGGGCTATCCCAACGGGTTCACCGTGAAGAAGATCGAGTCGGCCGCCTCCGGGGTCACCGAGGAGCTCCAACTGGAGCAGTCCTACCTGGCGAAGGTGGGCATCAACGTGGAGTTTGAGCTGATCGACACGCCCGTCTACAACAGACGCCGCAACAGCGGCGACTTTGAGCTGGGCAGCCGCGTCATCCCTGCGGTCAATCCGGACACCCTCCTCTTCAGCTACCTCCATCCCGACAACATTGCGCCCAAGGGCCTCAACGGGGCCCGATACAACAACCCAGAACTGACCGCGAAGCTGGAGGCCGCACGGGCGGAGGGAGACCCTGCACGCCGCAAGCAACTGTATGCGGACGTCCAGCGGATCGCGATGACCGATCTGCCGTACCTGCCGACACGGGAGTCGATTTTTTACTTCCCCGCGTACAAGTGGGTGGCAGGGGTGGTGCTCAACCCCCTGGCCCAGGTCAACTACTACGACGTGAAGCTCCTGGCCCACTAACGAGGTCCAAGGTCTAAGGTCCAAAGTCCAAGGTCCAAAGTCTAAAAGCTCTCTAAGTCGGGTTCCCCCTGGTGGGCGACAAGCTGCTCATCTGAGCCCCGCACGGATGGAGGAGGTGGATGATGTACTACTGCCGGCTCGCGTTGACGGCGCTCACCGTCGGCGTTGTCCTGCTCACCGCCTGCGGCGCCCCAGAGTCGACCCGCCCCCAGGGGTTGCCATCAGGCGGCGAGCGCCTGGCGGAGAGCCAGGTGCTGAAGGTGCGCTTCTACGACGACCCCTCCGGCTTCGATCCCGCCACCCTGTTCCGCATCGAAACGGAGAACATCGCCTTCAACATCTACAGCGGGCTCACCACCTACGAGTCGAAGACGGGGCGTCTCATCCCGGACCTGGCGGAGCGATGGGAGACCACGGACCAGCGGCACTGGACGTTCCACCTGCGCAAGGGCGTGAAGTGGCAAAAAGGCTACGGAGAGCTGAGCGCCGGTGACGTCATATACTCCTATCAGCGCATCCTGGATCCCGCCACAGGATCCCCCTATCGCACGCAGTTCGCTAATGTCGACTCCATCCAGGCCCCCGATTCCTCCACCGTGGCCATCGCCCTGAAGACCCCCGACGCCAATTTTCTGCATCAGGTGGCCAACTACCACCAGGGCCAGGTACTCAAGAAGGAGGCGGTAGAGAAGGCCGGGGACCAGTACAAGTGGAACCCAGCCGGCACCGGACCCTTCGCTTTCGAGAGCTTCACCCCGGGGTCGGAGATCGTGCTGACCCGGCACGAGGGGTACTTCCGCGGGACGCCGGCCCTAGAGCGGATACATTTTCGCATTATCAAGGACGACGACACCGGGGCCATCGCGCTCCAGAACGGCGAGGTCGACTTCGCGATGCGGATCCGCTCGGAGGAGGCCCTGAAGCGGTTGCAGGCCGATGGGCGCTTTGACCTCAACCCGTCGGAAATCGGCAATTCAACCACCATCTTCAACCTCCAAGTCAAGCCGCTGAGCGACATACGGGTACGGCGCGCGTGGGCCCACGCCCTTGACTACGATGCCATCGTCAAGGCGGTCGGCCCCCTCAGCTACAAGAAAGCCTCCGGCCTGTTGCCCCAATGGATGGACGTCTACACCGATGACGTCCCGCGCTACGAATATAACCCGGAGCGGGCGCGCCAACTGCTTCGGGAGGCGGGCTATCCCAACGGTTTTACGGTGAAGCACCCGGCCACGGCCGCGACCGGCGTCACCGAACTGCAGCAGTTGGAGCAGTCCTACCTGGCCCGAGTGGGCATCAACGTGGAGTACGAGCTGCTGGATACGCCGGTATTCAACCAGCGCCGCAACCGGGGGGACTTCGACGTTGCCGGCCGGTTGTTCCCCGCCGCGAACCCTGACACGATCCTCTTCAGTTACCTTCACCCCGACAACATGGCGCCCGGAGGGCTCAACGGGGCGCGCTACAACAATCCTGAGGTAACCAGCAAGCTGGAGGCGGCCCGCGCGGAGGGGGACTCGGCGCGCCGCAAGCAGCTTTACGCCGAGGTCCAACGCCTGGCCCTGACGGACCTGGCGTACTGGCCCGCCACCACCAACCTTCACCATTGGCCGAGTTACAAGTGGGTCCGGGGCGTCGCCCTTAACCCCCTGACGCAGGTGAACTACTACGAGGTGAGCATCCTGGCTCACTAGGAGGGGCGGACGGTGGCTGCATACCTGACGAGACGGTTGATCCAACTGGTGCCCACGGTCCTGGGCATCGTCACGCTGGTCTTCCTGATGCTGCGGCTGCTTCCCGGGGACCCCGCGGCCTACATCGCCGGTGAGAACATCGGCGAGGAGGCGCTGGCAGGGCTGCGGGAGCAGTTGGGACTCAACAAGCCTATCGGCCAGCAGTACCTGGAGTACCTGGTCCGCCTCTCGCAACTGAACCTCGGCCAGTCAGTGGTCACAAGCCTGCCGGTGAGCCCTGTCTCTTATACACATCTCCGAGCCCACGAGACTAGGCATGATCT
>CAZPYZ010000482.1:0-3855 GCA_964590215.1 uncultured Dehalococcoidia bacterium
ACTATGGGCCACCGCGCCAGCCTCCTACTCTACCGGAGTCACCCCACCCCGGATTGGTGGGCCCGCCCGCCCGCTCCTTCAAGAGCCTCAGGACGGCGCCGCGGATGCTCCTCGGCTTCCTTCCCCGCCCCGTCAGGCTTTCCGGCTCAGCCCATCGGTTTCCTGCCACCGCGGGGGGCGCCAAGAGCCACAAGCATGGCAAGTGACCCCACTACCCAGTTCTGCGAATGACCTCATTCGGGGCGCTCAGCAGGTAGACGCCGCCCCAAGCTGTGTTGAGTACGAGGGCCACCACATCCACCCGCCCGCCCACGTCCCAGAGTGGCCCGTCGTCGATAGTCCGGATCGGACCTTCGCCGGCCAGCCCTGCCCCCGCCTCCCATATCGCCTCGCCCTGGATCAACCACACCCGATCGATGCGCAACGGCCTGGCCTGAGCCCCCACCGGCAGTTGCTGCGGGCTCGCGCGGATGACGGCGTGGAGGGGCTTCAGTTTCCCCTGCGGGCCCGGCATGAGGTCTCGCCACAGGTAAGCCTCCAGGGCGTAGGTCTGGCTAGCCACCGAAATCCGGTCCGGCGCCGAACGCAACTGGTTCGGGGTTGGTCCCTTCCTGACCAGGGGCGACGTTGGCGCGTCCCCCGGCTTGAGTAAGGCGCAGGACACCGAACCCAGGACCACGGCCAGGATGGCCGCCGCCCGATAGTCCAACCACCCTTTGGTGCCTTCACCTCGGCCCATGGGAATGTTGCCCCTACGACTGCTCGCGGCGCCACCCGAGTGTGTGCGCCTGCCTTCACAGTAGATGCCTGAGCGATCAGTGCACAATCCCGGTTCGGGGAGTTCGAGCTTCCTCGAAAGGGGAGTCCTTGCCGGATCAGACGGCGGATCCCTCTTATCGAACCGGACCGTTCACCACTCGGAAGACCGGATGCAGGTGCGCTTCAGCCTGGAACGCTTCCACCGGCGAGTCTGGAGCGACATTGAAGAATGGGCGCGTGAGCGGCACGTGTCGGAGGTACTCCTTGAGAATGGGGGCGCTCTCGTCGGAGTTGGCTTCGATAATCCCCACCTCTTCCGAACGGCGACCCCGAGACAGGGTTACCCTGCCCGCCGCGCGCGCGTTGCGGACCCACTCGACCTCGCCATAAGGCGCCACCAGCCAGCGCGCCGCGCCCTGCTCAACGAGGATGACCGGTGTAGTTCGCAGCCTGCCCGACCTGCGTCCTCTCACAGCCAACAGATACGTAGGTCTGGGCCACAGGCCGGCCCGGAGCAGTACCGTGACGAGACGGTTCGCTACCCTGCGAACCAGGGTCAGTCTGTACCGTCTCGCCATCCCCACTCCTTGGCTTCCCGCTATCGTCCCACTGCCCCTCCCTGAAAGAGGGGAAGAGCCTCCCCCGTTTCGGTAGTCCCCTGATGCCCGGAAACCCCTCGTTATGGGGTCGTCGGGGCGCTTGGGCCACCTCTAGGCTGAACTCCAGGCGACACCCGCGGCCGGCGATGTTCGCTCTGAGTATCCGTGCCAGATGGTGACCCCGTACTAATGACCTTCGACGGTTTTCTGCGCGTATTTCTCTCCCTGTTGGTCATCATGGACCCGATGGCGAACCTCGTGGTCTTTCACGTGCTCACCCAGGACCTGCCCAAGCGGGCCCAATTGACGACCCTCGTGGTAGCCATCGGCACGGCTGGTGCCCTCCTGCTTGGTTTCGGGCTCGGCGGCGCCTCTGTCCTGGAGGTCCTTGGCATTTCGCAACCGAGTTTCCGCGTGGCGGCGGGCCTTCTTCTGCTACCGATGGCTTACAACTTGGTGGTGGCGGGCGAACTACCAGAGATTCAGCGCCAAGACCGGCTTGACCCCTTCCAACTCGGCTTCATCCCTCTGGCGACGCCCTTGCTCGCGGGACCCGGAGCCCTAGCTGCGGTGGTCACCTTTTCCGGCAGCCTGGGGAGGGCGGTGACCTTGGCCGCTACCGCCGCGGTGCTGCTCCTCTGCGCCATCGCCTTTGCCTCTGCCGGAGTTCTTTTCCGGCGGCTCGGCACAACCTCCCTGCATCTTGCTGCTCGGGTAGTGGGTCTTCTGCTGTTTGCTATCGCTACCGAATTCATCCTGAATGGAGCCGCGGCGGCACTGGCCGGCGCGGGCTATCGTCCCGCTGAAGACCGAGCACTTGGGGAGGCCCGATGTCTTACGGCGCCACTCGGCGAGGAGCGGCGCAGTGAGGAGACCTCCTCCCCAGCGAGCTACACTGCCGCGCTGACAGCCACCGCCTCTTCGTCAGCCGCAAGGGCCGCCACGACATCCTCAGCGACGGCCTCGTACAGCTCATGGAGCTCCGGCTTTCCGTCCAGACCAGCCTCCAGGTTAGCGAAGTGCAGCATCAGCAAGTTCAACTCTTCAGGGTCGAGGCTTCGATCCGCGTACGGGAAGCACGTCCGCTCCTCCTCGTGGATGTGCTGCGAGAGCGTCGTATGGTATCTGGTTAAGGCTACCGCTGCGTCCCACTCCGCCGTTCGCCCGTCCTCGTCCAGGCGCCTCAGCGCTCTCTTCAGCTCCCCGAAATGCCGGCGGCTACGCTCATGGTCCGCCGCCAGCTCGGCGATGGGCCTGTCTGCGATGAATGCGTGCGCGGCCGTCAGCGCAGGAAAAAGGAACTCTTCCTCCTTGCGATAGTGGCAATGCTCCAAGAAACCCTCCAGGAAGGCGACGCTCTGACGAAGCGCGTCGCTGTCCACCGGCCGGTTGGCCAGCAGCCTGTGGGCAGTGGTGTGCATTGCGTCGACCACCCGTTGGATGGTGCGATGGTCTTCCGCCAGGTTCTCCATAGCCGGATGCATCACCCACCTCCTTTCGAAGCGGACCCGGACCGCCCGAAACTCCGCCGAATCCACCGTACCTCCGTCCTGGCTGCCTGTGATCACCGATCCGGGGAGTCTTGACTCCCCGAACGGGGGAGAACAATAGCGTCAACCCTGGCGTCTCCCCTGGCTTCATAAAGCCCCTGGCCACAGCTTCGCCTCCTACCCACAGTAGAACTCACACACTCCCTCGGAGGCTGTGAATCATTCGAGACCCCCGCACCGGTCATCCTATGAGGCTGTGACTCTTTGTTATTGCGAGTCGGCCTTGCCAAACCAAGCCAGCACCAGGCGAGGGCGCCTGCTCTCCATTTTCGTAGGAAAAATGAGCGGGGGAGGTGGAGAACAGCCGCGGAGCATCCGAGGGCGGGCGGGCCCACCGACCCGGGGTGGGGCAAGGGCCATCTTCATATCGGCCTTCGGGGGCCCGGCCCTGGACCTGGGGGGACGGGTATGCTAATGAGAGCCGGTCACGGCAAAGCGCGGGCTGCGGCATCCTGCCCGCCGCGCCGAGCACCAGACGAACCCTTAGCGGACTCAGCCTGCCAACGGCTGGTCTCCTGGCTCCGGTTTTCCGACCGAGCGGCGGGCGCCGCGGCGCCATTAAGGAACGGCCACTCCTACCCGACCCGCATCTGCTCCCTGGCCCCGGCCGTCCTCAGAGTTCCGTTCCGCCACAGGTCTGCAAGAACGTCGACCGCATCCGGATAGAGGAGCACCCCGGCCATTCGCTGCAGCTCCTCAATCGCATGGCCTGCCTCCCACGCCGCCTTATAGGCCCGACGGCTGGTGAGCGCGTCGTACACGTCCGCCACAGCAACGATTGCTGCGGAGGGGGGGATCTCCTTCCCTCTGAGCCCATCGGGGTACCCTGAACCGTCCCAACGTTCGTGGTGCCAGCGGACGATCTCCCGGGCGAGGTCGAAGGTCGGGCTGCGCTTGAGCATCTCCACCCCTTCCATAGGGTGCCGCTGCATCACCAGCCATTCCTC
>CAZPYZ010000483.1:0-3835 GCA_964590215.1 uncultured Dehalococcoidia bacterium
AGACCCCAGGTTCACGCAGCGGTCGTGTGCCCCACCTCCCTCGACTGAGTGCGGCTTTCCGGCCGCACTCGTAGAGCCGCCGCTTGCGTTGACTCTCAGGCGCCCAGCAGCCCCTTGTGCTTGAGGGCCCGCTCCAGGGCGGGCCGCATCTTCATCTCCCGGAACTCGGCGATGGTGAAGTCGAGGTGGGCGAGCGCCTCGCGTTTCTCTTCGGGGTAGTGTTCCAGGAGGAGTTCCGCGAGTTCCAGTCGGGTGAGGGCGATCTCGGGCCTGAACCCAATACGCCGGCAGTCCTCGAGGGCCCCCTCGTACAGGGAGCGGGCCTCCGCCGGCTGGCCCAGCAATACTGCGGCGCCGCCCCGCAGGCGGCCGAGGGCGCAGAGGCAGACCCCCCCTGGCCCGATGGTGACCTGGGCGACACTGTTGAGCTTCGGCGCTATCACCTCCAGAGCCGGTCGGTGGCGCGCGAGCACGGCGGCCTCGCACAGTTGGGCCACA
This sequence comes from uncultured Dehalococcoidia bacterium, assembly GCA_964590215.1. Taxonomy (GTDB): domain Bacteria; phylum Chloroflexota; class Dehalococcoidia; order SHYD01; family SHYD01; genus CAZPYZ01. The sequence goes on from CAZPYZ010000483.1 coordinate 499, forward strand.
AACAACACCGGCGCCTCTCCCCCGTAAGGCTCCAGCGGGTCTTCCAGGTACGGACGGACCTCATCAAACCGGCCGAGGTGGGCCAGGCAGACCGCGTAGGACTCATGCAATCCCTGCCGGACCGACGGGGCCGTCTGGAAAGGGTGCAGAGCGAGCGCCTCGCCAGCCCTTCCGAGCAGGATCAGAGCCCGTCCGCAGGTCCCGATGGCCTCCCCAGTTGCCGCATCGGGAATGCCAAGCTCCTGGGCGCGCCTCTGGACAAGCCCGGCTGCACTGGCCGCCTCTTCGAGCCTTCCGTCGAGGGTGGCCCGAAGCGCCGCAATCCCGACTAAATGAACAAGCCCGTTGGGATCCGACGTACGAGAAGCCAGCTCCTCGTGGTCTCTCCAGAGGGCTTCGGCCCGTTCCCGCATTCCCCGCTCGAGGTAGTATTGGGTGGCCCGACTCTGGAACATGCTCCAGGCCGTGTTGCTAACCCCATCGTGGGGATGTTCGATAAGTTCTTGAACGACCCGGAACTGGGCATCCTCATGATCGGCGCTCGCGGCTTGGATGGTCCAATCGCCGGCAGCGGTGAAGAGGGCTTCCAGGTCGCCCAACTGCCTGGCCAGCTCCAGAGCCCGTGCGGACAACTCTCGGGCCCTGACCCGTTGACCGCGGGCGCGGGCTGCTCTAGCCAGCGCTCGATCTGCGTGGACCCGGTCAGCCGTCCCGGGGGCCGCATAGCGGTCCGCCGTGGCCGCCCACTCCTGGAACGCTGGGGTGGCCGCGGTGACGTAGAAGGTCCCGTGGCGCAACAGCGCCCAGATGGCCTCCTGACAAGCCCGGGATGACCGGCTACGATCGTCCATCGCCTCCGCCAGCGCCAAGGCCTCCTTCGCCACGCTCGCAGCCACACGCAGCGGCTCACCCGCCGGCAACAGTGCCTCCCCCAGGGCGAGCAGCAGGTCGCAGCGCTTGGCTGGGTTATCGGGGTCGAGCACCTCCTGCACCTTCAGGGCCTGTTCCAGTAGCCGGACTGCCTCGCCGTACGCGTAGACGGCCATGGCCCGTTCAGCTGCTACCTCGCTGTAGTGGAGTGCCTTTTCGAGGTTCTCGGGGTCCGTGCTTTGGGCGAAGTGCTCGGCCAGCTCCGCTGCGTGGTCGCTCACTCGCCGGCCGTAGACCTGCTCCAGGGCCCGGGCCACTTGTTGGTGCAGCCGCAGGCGGCGCGACGCAAATAGCTCGTCGTAGAGGGTCTGCCGGAAGAAGGCATGGGTGAACCGGAAGCCTAACGTGCCGACCGCCTGGCGTTCCTCGATGAGGGACCGCTCCGAGGCCTCCTCCAGGGCTCGGTCGATCTCCTCCTCCAGCCCCCCTTCGAGATTCTTCGGTTCGCTTCCCAACCCGTCCCCCGGCCCCTGCTCCCTCTGAATGACAGACGAAGCGGCGGCCGCGACTACCCGTTGCAGCACATCGAGCCGGAACTCTCGACCGATCACCGAGGCGATGCTCAGCACCTGGTTGGCTTTCTCCGATAGCCGTGAGAGGCGCTTCCCGATAACGTCCCGCAGGCCCTCGGGGATGTTCCCTCCCCAATCCTCACCCCCGGGTCCAAGGTCCAAAGTCCAAGGTCCAAGGACCTCCCTCCGTCCGCTTTGGACGTTGGGCGTTGGACTTTGGACTTCCGCGAAGTACCGCAGCACCTCCTGCACGAAGAGCGGGTTCCCTTCGGTTTGCCGGTGCACCGCCTCTGCCCGCCCCCAGGGCACCTCCTGCCCCCGGATGGCGCTCATCATTCGCTGCACTTCGTCCACGGTCAGGCCTCGCAGGGGAATCCGGATAAAGGAGGACGAGCGCCGCAGCTCGGCAAGCGCGCCAGAGAGCGGGTGCGCACGGTCGACTTCCACGTCCCGGTAGGTGCCAACGACGAGGAGGCGGGTTCCCTGCAGATTGCGCGAGAGGTGCATCAATAAGTCCAGCGTGCCGCGGTCGGCGTCGTGCAGGTCTTCGAGGACGATGAGGAGAGGCTGGACCTGCGAAGCGTTGCGCAGAAAACCAGTGACCGCTTGGAGCAGCCGCCATCGCTGCTCCTCGTCAGCTTGTCCTAAGCCTGTCGAAGGACCACCGTCGCTGGGAGAGACTTGGACGCGGTCACGGACTTCGGAAACGATGCGCGCCACCTCAGTGGCGGCGGTCCCTAGCTCCTCCCGCAGTTTGTCGGGCTCCCGGGTGAGCACATAGGAGCGCAGGGCCTCCACGAAGGGGAGATAGGGCAGTGAGAGGGAGCCCTCCTCATAGGAGTGGCCCACCAGTGCCTTTCCGCCGCGCACCGTGGCATAGGTGGCGACCTGTTCGCAGAGTGCCGTTTTACCGATGCCGGGTTCGCCTACCACCATGACCAGCGCGCCCTGGCCGGAGAGGGCGCCGTCGAAAGCCCCCTGGAGTTGGCGCAGCTCGGCTTCACGACCAACAAAGGTCCTGCGGTAGAGCGGGTTGGCAGAGGTTGTCATGGGTCCAGCGTGGGTGCCCTCACCCTTGCCCTCTCCCTGAGGGAGAGGGGACCCTACCGCCTCCAGGACGTGGCGAACCTCGGTCGCTGACTCTGGCCGCTTATCGGGCTCTTTCTCCAGCAGCCGCAGGATCAACGTCTCCAATCCCGGCGGGCAGTCGGGCCGGTGCCAGGTGGGGGACACCGGCGGGGTGTTCAGGTGCTGGGTGATGATGGCGACGGATTCCTCCCCGACGAAGGGCGGCCGCCCGCACACCATCTCGTAGAGCATGGCGCCAAGGGAATAGAGGTCGGACCTGAACGTGACGTCACCGCCTATGGCCTGTTCGGGCGGCATGTAGGCAACGGTGCCGACCATCATCCCCGCCTGGGTGAGGCGGGAGCGGTCGAGGGCGACGGCGAGGCCGAAGTCGCCGATCTTGGCCACCACTCCTCCCCCTTGGTTCAACGCAGAGACCGCAGAGGGCGCAGAGCCCGTCCTCCCCTCTTCCTCTGGGAGAGGGTTAGGCGCCGTCCTGAGGCTCTCGAAGGGATGAGGGCCCGAGAGCCAGACGTTGCCGGGTTTCAGGTCGCGGTGGACCAACCCATGGAAATGCGCGAACTCCAGGCCCTGGCAGACCTGCTGGGCGATGTCGATGGCCTGCTCGATGGACAGGTGATGACCGTCGGCCTTCTGAAGCAACCCTTCCACGTCGCCGCCGGGCATGAACTCGGTGACGAGATAGGGTTGGCCCTGAGACCCCGATCGCGCGCCCTCGCCCTGGCCCTCCTTCGAGGGCCTCAGGACGGCGTCTCCCCCTGGGAGAGGGAAGCCCCCCTCCACCCCCATGTCGAAGACGGACACGA
>CAZPYZ010000484.1:0-3832 GCA_964590215.1 uncultured Dehalococcoidia bacterium
AACCCGGAGGTAGGTTTCGCCGTGGGAGAACTCTTCCGCGGCGGCCTGCTGCTCCGGACCGGCGATGGCGGGCTCAGCTGGCAGGTGGCCGACACGCCCAGCACCGGGCCGTTGGTCAGCCTCGCGCTGAGCCAGGACGGCTCCGTGGGCTACGCCGTCGGGCTCAGCGGGACCATCCTCAAGACGACCGATAGAGGGCAACGGTGGGTGCGGCAGGCCTCGGGCACAGGGCGGCACCTGCTGAGTGTGGCCTTCCTCCCTGACATGGAGACCGGGTTCGTTGCAGGGGAACGGACCACGCTGCTGAGGACCACCGACGGCGCTACCTGGGCGCCCCGCTTTTCCAGCGACGATTTCCGCGCACCAGACCTGTGGGGCGTCGCGGCCTCCCCCGACGGCGGCGTCGCCCTGGCCGTGGGCGAAGGAGGCCTCATTCTCCGCTCCACCAACCGTGGGGCCTCATGGTCGTTGGTGCCTCCGGGCACCGCATTGACGCTGCTGTCGGTCCATATCACGCGCCAAGGCCAGGTGGCCCACGTGGTGGGCGAGGACGGTCTGATGCTGCACTCCCGGGACCGCGGCCTGAGCTGGCTCAGCTCCGGCCGGCCCTTGGGGCAGCTGGCTTCGGTCCAGCTCGACCCCGCCGGCCGCATCGGCTACGCCGTCGGGCACTCGGGCTACATCGGCAAGACACAGGACGGCGGCGTTACTTGGACGCCCCTTGCGTCCGGCACCTCCAAGCGCCTCCACGACCTGCACTTCGACGCCGCGATGCAGGCCGGCTACGTGGTAGGCTTCGGCGGCTTCGCCGCCAAGACCGAGGACGGGGCCGCTTCCTGGCAGCCCCTCGAAACCGGCAGCCCCTACCCCCTCTTCGGCGTGCGCTTCCGGCCCGATATGACCATAGGGTACGCGGTAGGGGCCTCGGGCACGGTGCTGCAGACCGTGGATGGAGGTCGCTCCTGGGCCCGTGTCGCCGTGAACTTCCCAGAGACAGCGGGCACCTTCCGGCCCGACGGTGCCTTCGTCGGCCCGGACCTCCTGGACGTCGCCTTCGCCTCTGAGGACAGGGCGTACATCGTGGGCGACCGGGGAGTGATCCTCAAGAGCGAGGATGGTGGCGCTACCTGGTCGGTGGATATCGTGGGGACCCACATGACCTTCCGGGCCGTGGCCGCACCGCCGGAAACCCTCACCGCATATGTCGCCGGTACCGCCCTTCCAGAGGTCGATGGGGTAGGACCATCCCAGGCCGTGGTCCTGAAGACCGCCAACGGGGGCCTTTCCTGGGAAGCCCGGTTCCTGCCGGTCCCCGAGGTGTTGAACGCTCTATCCTTCCCGGCTGGCCCCGAACTAGGCTACGCCGCAGGCAAGGGTGGGACGGTTTTGAAAACCGCCGACGCCGGCGCTACCTGGGAGGTCCAGCATCACGGCCTCGGCAACGAGCTGTTCGGCATCGCCTTCGATGCGAAAGGCCGCCGGGGCGTTGCCGTGGGCGAAGGCGGCGCCGTCCTCGTGACCAGGGATGGTGGAGCGCCGGAGCCCGTCCCCGTGGCCACGGTCCGGGGCGAGGGCGCCATACCTGCGGCCAGATTCAGGCTCAGCACCGAAAAGCGGTCCGACGGGAGCATCGCAGGCTGGGCTGTGCATCATTCCACCGGAGCCCCCGCGCCCCTGGCAAGCTCCTCCATCAGCTCGGTAGAAGCCGCGGGCGACGCAGCCAGCGTCTGGGGCTTCGCCACCACGCCATGGGGTGTGCAGCCATTCAACATCTTCGTGAGTGGCCAGTCCTACCAGTTCACGCTCTACGACGCCAGCAGCGGCTCGGTGCTGCTGCAAGAGGCGGGGACGCTCCTCGCCGGGCATGTGGAGGTCATTGTCCACGATTGACCGGTTCTGGAAGGGGCAGGCATGCTCGCCCGTCGGACGAACTGCTGTCCCTTCGCTAGCGCTAGCCCGGCCGTCCCGCCCGCCGGGAGCCTATCCCTCGCGGGGCGGGTGACTATGTTGCCCGGCCCGGTTGGAGCCCTCGCGGCGGGCAACGCCCCCTCTGGCGGCGTCGTCACCGCGTGGCCCCCACTCAGGCCATGCTCCAACGATGTGAACCCGGGAGCACGTAGCGCGGGGGCTTGTCCCCCGCAGGGGTGGGGGCCGCGCAAGGCAAGGGCGTTTTCATGGGAGCCCGCCCTCGCGGCCTCTCCCAGTCCAATAACCATCGGCGGGCGTGGCAATCCTTCGGCAGGCTCAGGACGGCGTCTGGGGTGGCGGCGAGTACGAGTTCAGAGCTCAGGGCTCTTGGTTTGGAGTGAACTGGTTTCAAGGGTGCTGCCTTCCGGCTTCCCGGGGGAATCGGGCGGAACCCAGAGCCTTGAACCCAGAACCCTGAACCCAGAACTGTGAACCGTTACGGGGGCGACCCTTCGTTGCGGCCTGTGCCCCCTCCATACCCCCGTTCAAGACCCCCGGCTCGGCAGCGACACCACCGCCTTCCCCGGCGCGGTCACCTCCCCCTTCCCGTTTTCCGTGCTCACCTCCAGCTCCACCAGGTGCTCTCCACCCTCCTCGTACTTCCCGGTGACCTTCCCCTTGCACACCACCCAGTCGTTCTTGAGATTCATGCCCCGGTACTGCAGGGCCACCTTCTTGATCCACCCCTCCTCTCCGACCCAGTCGGAGAGCATGTTGTGGACATAGGAGAACCGCAGGTTGCCCATGCCGATGCCGCCGGGCAAACCGGACTTGATCCCCGCCTCATCGTCCTCGTGGATGGCCACGTACTCCTCGTTCGCCCCTGCGAACCGCCCCCACTCGATGTAGCCCGTCTGCCGCTTGAACTCGGGGATCTCGTCCCCTACGCGGACATCCTCAAAGAACACTGCAGGTTTATGGTGCATCGGTGCCTCCGGTGATCCTTGATACGTGATGCCTGATGCGTGATGCGTGATGCGTGATGCGTAACGCAGACCGTCTTCCGCCTTCTGCCCTCCGCCTTCCGCCTGCCACGCCCTCCATTGAGAGTCGTCGTATTGAGGGCCGGAATCAGGCGCGGTTTCCATGGCCGTTCTCCGCCGATAGCTGACAGCTGACGGCTGACGGCTGACGGCTGATAGCTTTTAGTACCTTATCCCCGTCCCTCGATACACCCGGACCAGCTCTCCCTTCTGGTTGGTCCACGTTGTCTCCGTGATGGTGAACAGCATCAGCCCCAGGCGGCCCTGGCGCTCGTACATCTCCACCACCTTGGTCACCGAGGTGATCACGTCTCCCGGTCGCATCGGCTCGTAGTACTCGGCCTCGCCCCCGCCGTTCAGCGGTCGGGTGCCTGGCTCCATGGAAACAGTGCCCTGGCGAACAACTCCCTTCATCCTGTCCTCATCGACGTGATAAGCGAAGGGGTTGAAAAAGGGCGGGGCAATGATGCCCCCGAAGCGGCTCTTCCTGGCATACTCCTCGTCCCAGTAGATCCGCTCCGGCGGGTCGGGCCAGCGCACCGCGATGGCCCACTGCCGGATCGCACTGGCGTCCACGGGGAACGAGACCTTGCGCTCCCGCTCTTTCCCGATCTGCGCCCGCATCTCCTCAGTGATGTAGGTGTCAGCCATCCGATCCCTCCCGTCAATCCAGGTACAAGGAACGAGGCAACAGGTATGAGCCGCCGGCTCCGCCTCGTACCTCATACCTCATACCTCGTCCCTTGTCCAGCGCCCAGGATCAGGACACACCGCCCGCCACGTTTTTGCGCCTCGCTGAGTGCTAGGGTGGCCGTACGTCATTGCGACGAGCGGTGGCGGTGTGGTGGTTTGGGGAGCGAGGTGGCAATCCGGGCGGGGCA
>CAZPYZ010000485.1:0-3828 GCA_964590215.1 uncultured Dehalococcoidia bacterium
GAACCTGGGGTCTGGGGCGCAGCCCCAGTGTCACCGGCTTTCCGGCCGTGCTTCTGGGCCCAGGCTACGGTGGAACAGGTCCCGTCGTTCAAAGCATGCCTGCGGGCTCGACAGCAATCTTCGCAAGCGAACTGCAACCTACTCACAAGTCTCTGGACAATTCATGCCTCGTCCACGTTGTTACGTTGAAATTGACAACATTATGCGGAGGATCAACGTGATAACGCAGACAATTCAGCGCCCCACGGCTCAGGTCACAGACGAGATGGACGGAGGCTCGCGGAGGACTTGGAGGATCCCCTCCGACGAGATTCCCGTTATCTCGGAGATCCCGAACAATACCATCATTGCCCTGGATGTCCATGGGACCCTCATTTCCAGAACTCAGGCGGATGACCTGCGCGTCGTTCAGGCATTTCGGCGGATGATAAGCGGACCAGCGAAGGAGGCAGGCGCCAAGTTGGTCATGGCCAGCGCTGCCCCCACCCGGGAGCTGCAGCGAGTCGCCAGCCTGTTGGACCTGGGAGACCAACCGGCCGTTGCAGAGCTGGGCCACGTGATAATGCGGGCCGTGCTGGGGACGCCTCCACGGCTAGCCTGCGACGTCACCCCCGAGATGCAACTGGCGCTCCTCGACCTCAAGCGATGGCTGGTCAACGAAGGGTTACCGCCTGGAATCTTCCTGGAACCCAAGACCATCCTCGTGAGCTTGAACTGGTCCGAGGCCCCGCAGGAGCGGGACGGGTTGGTGGAGTCCATCCAGGGCTACATCGACAAGCGAGGCCTGCCGTTCTACGTGTCAGTCTCCGATGCCACCCTCGACGTAGGTATAGACGGCGTCAACAAGGCCAGCGGGCTATCCAGGGTCATCGCCAGCCTCAGGCGCTCCGACGAAGGGATGCACATCCTGGCGGTCGGGGATTCACGCAACGACATGGACCTCTTGCAAGTCTCGTTCCCGGGACTGTGCGGTTGCCCGGCCAACTCCCACCCGCTGGTGAAAGCATTTGTCAGTGCCCAGGGTGGCGTTGTCTCCGAGTACCCGACGCTGGCGGGTACGCTCGATGCCCTGTCCCAGCTCATCCAGCGTATTTCGCCGCAGGACGGATGCCGAGCGGACCATAAGGTACGCCGCTCCTCCGTCCTCAGCGTCGGCGCCTGGAACTGATGAAACGGGGCAGCCATGGTAGACGATGGGTCCACAGTCACGCCTTACGTGGTGGAGATGGCTGGTCTGACCGACGGAGGACGGGTCCGGCCTTTGAATGAAGACTCGTTTGTAGTGATCCAACCGGCCGCCGTTGGCGGTGGGTACCTTGCTGTGGCAGGCGTATTCGACGGAGTCGGCGGCCGGGCTCACGGTGCTCGGGCCAGCTCCGCGGCGGCGGAGTCTCTGACCCACATGGTCGCCGGCTCATCGGTGTCACGTGTCCCTGGGCGGGCGCCAAAGGTCGAGTTGGAAGGACTTATGCGGCGGTGTCACGAGAGGCTGAGGCGGGAGGGACGGCGCGATCCGGCCCTGCGGGGCATGGCCACCACAGCAACCGTGGCCCTGGTGCCGAACGCTTTCCCGCTCACCCTGTGGATCGGGCATGTGGGAGACAGCCCCGCGTTCCGCCTTCGGAGCGGACGACTGCACAAGCTGACAAAAGATGACTCGGTCGTGGGTGACCTGGTGGAAGAAGGTCTGGTGGCCCCAGAAGACGCGGTCGGACATCCTCAGCGGCACCTTATTACTCAGGCGCTGGGGAGCGACCGAGGCATCACTCCCCATGCGGCCGCGCACCCGGTGGAGCTCGGCGACCGTTATCTGCTGTGCACCGACGGCCTGACGGCCATGGTTTCCGAAGACGTCATCTGGGCCATTCTCGAAGCCGAATCCCCAACCAGAGCGTGCAAACACTTGATCCGGGCCGCCAACGATGCGGGCGGGATTGATAACATCACCGTAGTTGTAATCTGGTTTCGCCCGCAGCCACCACTCCGAGGCGATGCTTGCTAGCGGGGCAATTGTGAAACGGCTACCCTGTCTGGCCCGAGGAGGTGACCATGTCTGTTGAGGAGACGGCCGCTGAAGGAGGCTGGGTCTTACAAGTCCTTGACGAGGCCGGCCGGGTAGCGCGCGAGATACCGGTGTCCGGGTCTATCACGATTGGGCGCGGATCGACCGAGTTCGGACCAGACGTCGTGATCCCTGACGAGTGTACTTCTGCAAGCCGTCATCACGCGGCGCTGGACCTGCGGGGAAACCGGCCAGTCCTGGAGGATCGCAGCAGACTAGGCACTATGGTGAACGGCAGGCGGATCGAGCACGGCGTGACGGAGCTCTCCGACAGGGACGAGATCATTTTCGGGTTGCCGCAGAATGGGTGGCGCGTGAGGTTCCGCGGGGAGAGACACACAGAGGAGGTTGACGCCCTGGAGCTACTCACCGTTTCAGAAAACCCACGTCAGGTCCGCATTGGAAAGATCGTCATCGAGGAGAACCTCGGGCGCGACGCCTTTAATCTGCTGCGATTCTTGGCCGGAAACAAGGGCAGTTGGTATCCGACAGACCGCCTGATAGACCTGCTGTGGCCAGAACCCGACACGTCGCCCACTGCGGCCAACCAGGCCTTAGCCCGTAGCAAGAAGAGGATCAATGACCTCCTCAAACCCCACTTACAGGGGCAGGATGCAATAAGCTCCGCTCCCTTTCGGGGTTACTGCATGAAGCCCAGGCTGGATCACTCTTAGGCGTACTTCAAAGGGAAGGACCAAGGGGATGCCGCCCGCAGTTCACGCCTGGTTTGAGCCCGAGATGCTGGTCGGCGTCGAAGCCCATCGTTACCGGTTCGAAAGGGTGGTGGGCTTCGGCGGGTTTGGATCGGTCTACCTGGCCACAAGTCCCCAGGGCGAGGAGCGAGCCGTCAAGGTGCTGTACCCTCCCCACTCCAGGAGCAGCCACGACTTGCAGGCTTGGGCCAACCGCGCGGCCCACTTCCTTCGAGAAGTCCAGATCGTTGCCCACTTCGACCATAAGAACATCATCAAGATTTACGACACCGGGTACGTGTACTGGTGCTTCGATGATCCCCTGAAGGGCCAGGAGGGACACCACGACCGCAGCGGTGACTACCTCCTGCCGTATCACGTAACCGAGTACATACCCGACGGCCTCGACCGGCATGTGCGGGGCGACCAGCGCTTTGCACCTGAGGACGTGGTGGGAATCGGGGCACAAATCTGCGGTGGGTTGGCGGCGCTCCACAGCTCCAACCCCAGGGTCCTGCACCGGGATCTGAATCCTGGCAACATCCGGCTGGCTGAAGGGCGTCGAGCTGTCATTACGGATTTTGGCGTGGCGCGGTTTGCGGATGTCCCGCCGGGCGGGATCACTATCGAGATAATCCCCCCGGATGTTGCCGCCCCGGAGCAACTGGCGGGCGAGGACCCCGATGCGCGCACCGATATCTATCAGGTAGGAGCCCTATTGTTTGCGATGCTCACCGGGAAGTTCCCGAGAGAGGCCGACGTCCCCACCCTGCTCGATGCCAAGGGGGTTGCCCAAGGACCTGGCCCGGGTGGTGCGCCGGTGCCTGACGATTGAAAGAGATCGGCGCTTTCAGGACGTGGTAAGCCTCAGGACCGCCCTTCTGGAAGCGCGGCTCTCGCCCCCCAGGAGGCTGTTCACCTTGCTGGCCCGGCTCCTGGGCAAGCGGGTTCACACCTGGGTCGTACAACAATTTGCTGACTTGTCGCCGCCGGTGTGGCGCAAACCCGCATTCTGGCTACCGGCCTTTGCTTTACCGACTATCGCAGCAATGTTTTGGGTTTCGTCGACCACCG
>CAZPYZ010000486.1:0-1468 GCA_964590215.1 uncultured Dehalococcoidia bacterium
TGGCGCCGTCGCTGTAGGGCCGGCCCAGGAACGTGATCCCCACCGGCAGCCCGTCCGTGGTGAACCCGGCAGGCACTGTGAGGGACGGAACGTAGATGAGAAACGTGTTCAGGTGGGTCACTCCCTTGGTGTTGACGAAGGGCGGGTTGATGCCATCCCGGATCAAAGTAGGCTGGTGCTCCACCGTCCGGTGCACGATGGCATCGAGTTCGTGGTCCGCCATGACCTTCATGACGTTGAACATCAACGTTTCACGCGCCAGCAGGTGTTCGTGGGAAGTCCCACCCTGCACCCCTCCGATGGAACCCCTGGGCTTGTAGCCCGGTGTCCGTAGCAGGTCGGCGAAGGTCGAGTAGGGGCGCTTGGCGCTGCGGCTGAAATAGCTGTCCCACGCTTCCTCCGAGCCGCCGCGGTCACCGCCGCCCCGTTTCCCCAGCAGCTCGTTCAGCCTCGGGATCACAACGGGATCGACCAGCGCCGCTCCGGCCTTTTCCAGCTCGCTCACCGCGGCGTCGAACGTCCGCTCGACCTTCTGAAAGTCTTCAGTACCCGGCTCCGCGAAGCGTCCCATCGATTCCCGAATGATCCCGATGCGGGCGCCGCGCAGCCCGTCACGGTCCAGAAAGGCGGTGTACGTCTGTGGGATATGACCGTTTCCCAGGGCCGTGAGCGGGTCCTCGGGGTCATACCCCACCATTACGTCCAGCAGCATCGCCAGGTCCCGCACGGTGCGGCTCATCGGTCCTAGCGATCCGGCTACTCCTGGCCAGCCGGCGAAGACGCCGCCCCTGCTCACCAATCCCGCGGTCGGCCGCATCCCGACGATGCCGTTCCACGCGGCCGGGCGGCGAATGGAGGCGAAGCCCTCCTGACCCACGGCGAGGGTCGCAAAGTTGGCCGAGAGGCCCGCCCCCGATCCGCCCGATGAGCCGCCCGCAGTGCGCTCCAGGTCCCAGGGGTTCTTCGTCGACCCGAAGAGGGTCCCGTGGGTATCACCACCTCCCAGCTCGCCCAGGGTCGTCTTGGCGAGGATGATGGCGCCCGCGTTCCTCAACCGCGCGGCCACGAAGGAGTCACGGTCGGGGAAGTAGTCTTTCAGCAGCACCGAGCCGAGGGTGGTCGGCATCCCCTGGGCATCCATCTGATCTTTGAGAATGACCGGAACGCCGTGGAGCGGCCCGGCGGGTCCGGACGCTCGATAGGCCGCGTCCAGACGGTCGGCCTGCTCCAGGGCATCTGGAGCGACAGTGATGATTGCGTTGAGCGCGGGTCCGTTCTTGTCATACGCGGTTATCCGGTTGAGATACAGCTGCACCAACTCCCGGGCCGACAACTCCTTCGCCTGGTAGGCGCGGTGGACCGCGTCGACCGTCGTTTCCAGCAGGCGGAAAGTCATGGTCTGATTCCTCCCTTGTGTGGATGAGTGTTACAAACGCGCTAGAATGATTCTCGAAGAAAATTTAGGTAA
>CAZPYZ010000486.1:1478-3799 GCA_964590215.1 uncultured Dehalococcoidia bacterium
GTCTGATCCCTCCTTTTCGTGGATGAGCGTTATAAACCAGCGGCTTCGGCGAAGCCGCGCAAGGTCGCGTCGCGGCCGTCGCCGCCTACGCCATAGGGAATGATAGCCACCTGGCTGATGCCGGTGTCCCGTAACGCTTCAATCCGTGTCCGGCACTCCTGGACGGTCCCCGCGATCGCGAAGCGGTCCACCAGCCAGTCGGGGATGACCTTCGCCTGGGCAGCGCCCTGTTCCATGTGCTGGTAGTAGTCATAGGCTCGCCTGATGTCCCCCAGGACGCGTTCCTCCTCTGGATCCAACGCAAAGGGCAGCGGATGCGCGACCACCCGCGCGACGTGGGCCTTCACGGCGTCCCGAGCCGGCCGTGTGCCGGACACCGCGCAGGGGACCCAGAGGACGAGCTGGAGGTCCCGAACGTTCCGGCCTGCCGCTTGGGCCCCGGCATCCACCCGATCGATGGCCTTCCGGACCTGCCTCGGAGTCGTGCCCACCAGCATGATGACCCCATCGGCGATTCTGCCCGCCAGTTCCAGCATCCTCGGCCCGCTCGCCGCTAGGACGAAAGGGATGGAGCGCTGAGGGGCATGTTTCAGCCACAGCGATCCGGTCTCCAGCGTCAGTTCCTCGCCTGCCAGGAGCGTGCGCATCTGACGCAGCGCCTCTTCGAATGCGGCAAGGCGGGCCGGGCGCATGCCCATCGTCTCGACGGAGCTGTCTCCCAGTCCGATGCCTATGGCCACCCTCCCCGGAGCCATCTGCTCCAGGGTGGCAAAACCGCTGGCGAGCACCGCAGGGTGTCGGGTAAGCGGGTTGGTGACCCCAGTACCGAGGATGACGCGGGAGGTGTTCGCCGCCGCCGCCGCGAGGTTGACGAAGGCCTCGCCCCAGATGAGATGGGAATCGCCCACCCAGACGTTGGAGAACCCCAACTCCTCGGAGACCCGGGCGAGCTGGACCATACGAGGCACCGGCTCAGTCGGGAACAGGCCCGCGCCGAAGGTCAGGTCGCTCAACAACAGCCGCTCTCTATGGTGATGGTCCTTGCCGTAGGCGGTGTCTGCTGGCTCCGGCCGGCAACGGTCACCTCGCCGTCGATCATGACCACGGAGACGCCGGGGAGATCGCCTAACGCGAAGGAATGTAGCCCATCTTTGGCAACCGATCCCTCGATGCGGTCCAGGAGTACCAGATCGGCGGGGCTTCCTTCCGCCAGGGTACCGCCGGGGAGCCCATGGGCTCGGGCCACGTTGCCGGTTGCCATGGCAATGGCAGCCTCGGGAGCGACACCGGCTACCGAGGCCAGGAACGCTATCTCCCGCAGCATCCCGCGGGGAATGACTCCGGTCCCACCAGGGGTGTCCGTCCCAATGAGCACCCGGTGATATGCTCCCCTCTGTTTCACGACGTCCATGAGATGGAGCACCATCCGTGGGTTCCCGGAGCTGCAGACCTCCAGGTAGCAATCGGTCTCGTTGACAACCCGGGTCACGTCCCCGGCCGGCATCGGGATCGGGCCCCCTGCGATGTGGCCCACGACGTCGGGCCGAATCGCCTGCACGAGCTCACAGCCGGCGACATGACTCACGCCGGATCGAGAGACACCGCCCGAATGGAGTTTGACCTTGATCTCCCGTTGGTGAGCCCACTCCACATAGCTCTTGGCCTCACCATTGGGCAGGAGCCGGTAGTCGTAGAAGATGAACTTCACGAGCCGGATCCCTGCGGTTGCGACGGTGTCGAAGTCTTGCCGGTTTAACCCGGGCACGAGGAGCAGCGTACCGGCATGGACTTTGACTCCTGAAGGCCGCAGGTTGTCGTAGCAGCGCTTGGCCAGCAGGGCCAGTGACACTGCGGTCTGGGGATCTGGGGGAAGGGGCAGGCCCGCAGATGCAGTTCTCCCGCGGAAATGAGGGCGGTGACTCCGCCGTGCATATAGTGAGTGATCCACCCCAGGGCATTCTGCGCCGGGGTGAACTCCCCGAAGGTCGGATGCGAATGGGAGTCGATGAGACCGGGAATGGCCGTACTGCCGCCAGCGTCTTGGGATCCGACACGGTGAGTGTCGCGGGTTAGGAACGCCGGGTGAAGGCTCTTTTTCTCAAAAAATTACCAGGTTCCTGTCGGGACAGGCGCGACCGCCGGATGAGGAAGGCGTGAGCTACCATAATGCGGCTCAGGGGGACGGCGTGATGTTCTGGTTGATGCGGAACAGGTTGGTGGGGTCGTACTTGGCCTTGAGGCTGGCCAGACGGTCGTAGTTGGAGCCGTAGGCCCGCCGGACGAGGTCCTCCTTGTCGTCGCCGAAGCCGGGGAAGAAGGCG
>CAZPYZ010000487.1:0-3794 GCA_964590215.1 uncultured Dehalococcoidia bacterium
CGCACCCCAGAGGATGAAAATCGGCCCCCCGGGCGTTTATTTTCAAGTCAATGACAAACAATCACATGCTCTACGTATGACGAACGGATCACGCACTACGCACCACGCACCACGCACTACGTATTCCGCCTCTTCTACAGACCGTGAATGGGGAAGATCGTCTCCTTGATGGCCTGGACGCCCGCCGCAGCAAATCGCCGAGCCTGCTCCTGGGTGTCGCGCTCAACCTCAGGCGGCGCCGGGTCCCGCAACCGCGCGACGCCGTACCTCTCCTGGTAGCCGTCTGGCACCGGGTCTGGCCATTCCGTCCCCAGCATCAGCCCGTACTCTAACGCCCAGACCCGAGCCACGGCGCTAAGGTCGTACCCGCCTCCGCCCAGGCAGACGACTTTGGGACAAAGACCGAGCAGCCGGGTCACAAGGCCGTTGTAGGCGACCGTCGAAAGTTGCAGGTGCGCCAAGGGGTCCCGGTGGTACGCATCCACCCCAAGCTGGAGCACCAGGATGTCCGGGCGGAACGCCCCGATCAGGGGAGGGACCACCTCCTCGAAGGATGCCAGGTAGACGTCGTCGCCAGTGTACGGGAGCAGCGGCAGGTTCACCGAGTAGCCCCGGCCGGGCCCGACGCCCACCTCCGCGACGTCCCCCGTTCCCGGAAAGAGGTAGCGGCCCGACTCATGGAATGAGCAGGTGAGGATCTGATCACTGTCGTAGAAGGCGTTTTGGACACCGTCCCCGTGATGGGCGTCGATGTCTACGTAGGTGACCCGCAGGCCCTGACGTGCCAGCCATGCGATGGCAATAGCCGGGTCGTTGAAGATGCAGAACCCTGAGGCATGGCTTCGGGCTGCGTGGTGTAGGCCACCAGCGGCGTTGAACGCGATGGGCACCGTCCCTTCCAGTACCAACTTTGCCGCCACCAGGGAACCGCCGGTGGACAGGGTAGATGCCTCAAACATGCCGGGAAAAGGCGGGTTGTCACCGTATTCCGAGAAGTGGTAACGCGCCGGGTCCACCGAGCGGTCCCCCCGGCTGATGCTTGCCACGGCCCGGACGTAATCGTCGCTGTGCACCAGGCGCAGCTCCTCCTCTGTCGCCTCTCGTGGGTCTACCAGCAGGGCGTCCGGGTGCTGGAAGGCCTCGTAAGCGTCAAGGAGTTCGTAGGTAAGCCTGAGCCGGCGAGGCCGGAGGGGATGGTCATCCCGCAGGACGTGGCGGGACATGCGGTCGTTGTAGATATAGGCGGCCCTTGTCATCGTGTGCGCACCCCAAAAGCCGGGAGGCTAACGGGTGAAGAGGGCCAACTGGTCCTGAGGCACTGGTTTTTCCCGATGCGACCGCTGCCGCCCCAGGGGCGCCACCACCGCCCCAAAGCTCCCGTCGCTGACCTGAACCGTCAGCGCGTCTCCCGCCGTTACTTGCTCAGCCCTCCGCACCACGGTGCCTGACGGGCTGCGATGGACGACGGCGTATCCCCGCTCCAGCGTCCGCTGGGGGTCCAGGGAGGAGAGAGCCGCGGTACACCGCTCGAGGCCCGAGCGGTCAGCTGCCAGGGCCGCTCGCAACGATGAGAGGCCCCGCCGCATGAGGTAGTCGAGGTTGAGCCGTTCCCGGTCGAAATCGGGCCGCCGCAGCCGCGCCTGGGAGATCAGGGCCCGTCGCTCATTCAACTGCCGCTCCATTGCGCGGCGCAGTCTTTCGCCAGTGCCTGCCAGACGGGCATGGAGGTCGACCCGGTTGGGCACGACCAGCTCCGCGGCCGCCGACGGTGTCGGCGCTCGAACATCGGCCACGAAGTCCGCGATGGTGTAGTCCGTCTCGTGACCCACCGCACTGATGACCGGCGCCCGGCTCGAATATACAGCCCTGGCCGTGGCCTCTTCGTTAAAGGGCCACAGCTCCTCCAGGGTGCCTCCGCCCCGGGCCAGGATGATCGCGTCCACGTCCCCCCGCCGTTGCAAGGTCCGGAAGGCCGCGACGATGGTGGCGGACGCGGAATCTCCCTGGACGGCCACCGGGAGGAGGAGGACCTCCACCAGGGGGTAGCGGCGGCGCAAGATATTGAGGATGTCTTGCAGTACCGCTCCCCTGGGTGAGGTGATGATGGCGATGCGCCTTGGGAACTGGGGAAGCGAGCGCTTCCGGGTTTCTTCGAACAACCCCTCCGCCTCCAGCTTCGCCTTGAGACGTTGGAACTCCATGTCCAACGGGCCCTGGCCCTGAGGCATTAGGTAGTCCACTTTGAGCTGAAGGTCGCCGCGCAGCTCGTAGAAGGAGAAGCGCCCGTGGGCGACGACAGCCGCGCCATCCACCGCTGCCACCACCACAGGACTGATAGTGTCACGGAACATCACACAGCGGAGCTGCCCCCCGCCGTCCTTCAGGGTGAAATACAGGTGGCCGGCGGACGAACGGGAGACATTGGACATCTCGCCGGAAACCCAGATGTCTCCCAGGACGGGGTCCGCTTCGAGAGCGTCATGGAGGTACTGCGCGACCTGAGTGACCGACAGGACCTTCATCCCGGTCCGGGTAGCCCGCCAAGAGGGGGTGTCGTCGTGAATCTGAAGCATCAGTCCCGGGCTACTCCACCTCGATGGCGTAGCTCACGACCCAGAGGTCTATTTGTTCCAGACGATCTCGCCAGCGCTCTTTGAACTGACGCATCCAGTCACGGTTGGGGGCAATGTCTGGGATGTCGACGAAGAGTCTCACCAGGACGTCCTGGTAGAGTTCGCCACTCTGTCTCCAATGCCCCTCGATGGTCTGTGTCTCGGAACTGGCGGCGTCGAACTGGTCGAGGATTTCGCGTAGCGCACCTGCAAGCACCTCCGGAGGCACCTCACGGCCGTCATTCAGGTGGCGAGGAAGCAGCACCTCGAAACGGCGCCACGTAGTGCTCATAAGTTGCCGGCCCTTTCACCGTAAAGATGATGCCTTCATGGGCGAGGGCCGCCAGCGCGGCCTCGGGCACGATATGCTCGCCTGTTCGAAGAAAACGGCCCGAGAACCGGCCCAGCAGAAAACCAAGGCCTCGTGTTTCTGTCTCACGGTCCGGGAACGTGATCACAACCATAGCAGCCTCCTACTACCGCTACTAAGTACGGTGGGAATGAGGTTCGGGAGCGCACGCATCTTGCCTGCAGGGGGCACGGGGCAGGGTGCAAGCCTGCGCTCCCAGGGCTTCGCCGCATACGCTCTCCGTAACCTCATGTAGCAGCACTACGCGCGCTCCAGGTACTGCCCTGTCCGCGTATCTACCTTCACTCTATCTCCGTTGTTGAGGAACAGCGGCACCTGGACAACGAGACCGGTTTCCAGGGTGGCCGGCTTGGTTCCCCCGGCGGCGGTGTCCCCTTTGAAGCTGGGTCCGGTCTCAGCGATGGCTAGCTCCACCGACACCGGCATCTCGACGCCGATGGGCTCGCCGTCGTAGCTCACGAGTTCGACCGTCATCTCGTCCTTGAGGTAGTTGATGGCGTCCCCCAGCAACTCCCGGGTGAGCCCGGTCTGCTCGTAAGACTCCTGGTCCATGAAATAGTAGAGGTCCCCGTCGTTGTAGAGGTACTGCGCGCTGGAGCGATCGAGGCGGGCTCGGGGAAAACGCTCGCCGGCTTGGAAGGTGCGCTCAATGGTGTGCCCCGCGCGCACGTCCCGTAGCTTCATCCGCACCTGGGCCGACCCCCGGCCCATCTTGATGTGCTCGTAGTCCAGGATGGTGTAGAGCTTGCCCTCCAGCTCGATGGTGATGCCTTTACGCAGGTCTCCGGTGCTGATCATTGACGACTCACCTC
>CAZPYZ010000488.1:0-3790 GCA_964590215.1 uncultured Dehalococcoidia bacterium
CTGGAATACGCCAATCCGCTGACCAGCGGTCCCACCATGCCCACCATCGGCTGTTGTATTCAGTGGCTTCGGCCGGGCGAGGTTACCCTCCCCCATCGCCACACCAGCGGCACTATATACCATGTAGTTCAGGGCGAAGGGGTTACCACGGTAGGCGCGGAGAAGGGCGCCGGTGAGGATCTTACCTGGGGTTTACGGGACTGCTTCTTCGTCCCGTCGCAGAAGTGGCATCAGCATAGGAATACGTCGAAGAAAGAACCGGCAATCATTTTCTCGGTAACCGATCGTCCAGTGCTGGAGCGCCTGGGGCTTTACCGCGAGGAGGGCTAGTAGGCACAAACTATAACTGAATGAATATAACTAAATAAAAAGGAGGGATCCCAATGGCTGAGAAGAGTCATGCGAGCGTGCGGGAGCGTGTGAAAGGATTAGTGGCTCCGATACCGGCGGTCTTTGACGGGAAGGGAGAGCCGGACCTCCCCATGATGGAACGATTGACGGACTGGTACCTGGGCGCCGGCGTCCATGCCTTCTTCGTCCTCGGATCGCAAGGGCAAGGACCGGCCTGCCGCATCGATCAGCGCAAGGCCGTAGCCGAAACCGTGGTGCGCCGCGTGCAGGGGCGGGTGCCGGTGATCGTGCAGGTGGGAGCGGTGGAGCCGTACACCTCGATCGAGCTGGGGTTGCACGCAAAAGAGACCGGGGCGGACGCGATCGGAGTCGTCGGGCCTTACTACTACAGCGACCGCAGCGAGTGGGAGCTGATTGAGAATTACCGGATGGTGGACCAAGCGGTCGGGCTGCCGATGCTGCTTTACAATAACCCCGAATATTCCGGCTATCCCATCCCCGCGGCCATGATGGCCAAATTGAGAGAGACGGTGCCGAACGTTTTCGGCGCGAAGCTGGCGATGGGAAACGTGGACCAGGCGGTGCAATACCTGCGCGTCTTGACGCGCGAGTTCACGATCTTCATTCCTATCACGCAGATGCTGCCCGGGATGTTGATCGGCGTGAAAGGGAGCATCGCGGCGGGTACGCCGGTCACGGTGCCTGAAGCCGGAGTTGAATTGGTCGAGGCGATCTGGGCTGAGGACTACGAACGGGCGCAGAAGCTGCAGGTATTGTTGTTAGAGCACGGCGAGCGCATGGCGCCGCTCCGCCAATACGGGAGGGGCACGACCCGCGAGGGTTTGCGGCTGAGGGGACTGCCGGTAAAAGAATATCCGCGGTGGCCGACCAAACCCATGACCTCGGAGCATCTGAAACTGTACGAAGAAAACATGAAGCGCATCCTCGACGAACTCGGCGGGCTTTCCGCTCGGGCCGCCAAGCGTGAGAAAGTGGCGGTGTAATCGGAAATCGTTAGAGGGTTCTAAGATGGCGCGCCGGTACAAGGTCATCTCCGCGGACGGACACATCGATCTCAATCCGGACGTCTGGCGGGAGCGCGTCTCGGCCAAATGGAGGGAGCGGGCGCCGAAGCGCGTGAAAATGCCGAACGGCTCGGACGCCATCGTGGTCGATGGCGGCGAGCCCAACACCATCGGCATCACCCGCAGCGTGCGCGTGGCCCACAAGGACCTCGCCAAACAGGTCCCGACCTTCGAAAACAGCGCCGGGACCGGCCCCCCCGAGGAGCGCTTGCGCGAGCAGGACCAGGACGGCATAGACGCGGAGATCCTTTTTTCCCAGATCTCGTTCGTCCTGCGGCAGGCCAAGGAGGACGATTTTTATCTGGACCTGATCCGCACCTACAACGAGTTCCTCGCCGAGGAGTACATGGCCGCGGCCCCGGACCGCCTGATCCCCATAGGTTTGATCCCGACGACCGGGGTAAACGACGCGGTGAGGGAGCTCGAGCACTGCGCCAAGCTCGGACTGAAGGGCGTAAAGCTCGACAAGTTCCCGAGCGGCAGGGGGTATCCGACGCCGCAGGACGATAAATTTTGGGCCGCGGCGGTGGAGCTGCGGATGCCCCTGACAAATCATACTACCGGCAAATTCAATTCGGGCCGGGGCGAGCCCGCCCTCATCTACGAGAGGGAACCGGGCTCGGATGTGCACCAGCGAGAGCCCATGAATTTTTTTTTCCGCTTCACCAACGATGCTATGACAGGCGCGATACAGATGGCATTCGCCGGAGTGTGGGACCGGTTCCCCGCTCTTGAGATGTACTGGGCGGAGACCATGATCGGCTGGCTCGAGTACGGCCTCTGGCAGCTCGATGATCACTACCAGCGATACATGCCCATGATCCACGAGAGCTGGGGCCTCGAATATCTCGAGCGCAAGCCGAGCGAGTACCTCAAGGAGCGCAATTACTGGGGCTTCCTGCACGACCCGGTGGGTGTGCGCCGGCGCCACTCCATCGGCGTGGATAAACTGCTCTGGGGCACGGATTTCGCCCACGCGGCGAGCGAATGGCCGAACTCGATCAAAATCATGGAGCAGGACTTCGCGGAGGTGCCGGAAAACGAGAAGCGGGCCATGCTGGTCGGCAATGCGGTGAAATTCTTCCATTTGGACGAGAGCTAGAACGGATGCTTGAGCCTCCTCGGGCAGGCCCTTCCGGTTGCGGATAAGCGTTCGGGGACCCGCCTCGCGCGCCGAAAGCAATGGGTCTCTGCTTAATTTGCATCGTTCAGTCTCGGTGCTTTCGGCTTGCTCGGCAGGCCCCCTCACTCTTAAGGGACACGTAGCCGTGATCGACGTAGGCACCACCCACGAAGACCTCGAGCGCTTTCTTGCCGCGCACCATCTCGTCGGCGCCGGGCTAAGACGCGACGGGCAGGCGCCGCCGCGCCAAGGCAACACGGCCGCCCACTGGAGTTGGGAGGGCATCTACAAGGCCCTCATGCAATCGGGAAAGATCGTGACCGTGGGCCCGGACGGCATGACCGGGATGCGCTCGGTCACCGGGATCGAGGCGCGCAACTTTCCCATCTGGATGAACGCCCAGATCCTCATGCCGGGCGAGCGGACCCAGGCCCACCGCAACCTGCGGAACGAGACCCGGCTGGTCTTAGAGGCCCCGCCGGGAGCAGTCTTCGTGTGCGAGTGCGAAGCGTTTCCGATGGAGCGGGGGGACGTCGTTACCAACCCGGCCTGGACCTTCCACGACCACTGGAACCGGGGCACGGAGCCGGCGATCTGGGTCGACGGCTACGACAATGGCTACAACCGGGCCGTGAACATCAACGAGCGGCTGCCGAACGACGCCCCGTACCAGGAGATCAAGAGACCCGACGGATACGGGGCGCGAACCCGCGGACGCGCCCGCCCCGTATCCGGAGAGGCTCCGTTCCCGCTCCCGCCGATGCGCTATCCCTGGGCCGAGACGCAGGCGGCGCTCAAGGCGTTGAGGGAGGCCGCAGAGGGCGACCCGTACGAGGGGGTCCAGATCATGCTAGCCAACCCCCTCGATGGCGGCCCGACCCTGCCGACGATCGCCTGGCAGGTGCAACTGTTGCCCGCCCGGCAGAAGACTCTGGCGCACCGGCACAACAGCACCACCTTCTACTTTGCGTTCGAAGGCGAAGGCGCCCTCGTCATCGAAGGCGAGCGGTTGGAGTACCGCCGCGGCGACATCTTCGCGGTGCCGGCATGGAAGTGGCACCACCACGAGAACACCATGGACGACGACTCGGTCCTCTTCTCCATCGACGATTGGCCGGCCGTGAAGAGGCTGGGCTTCTACATGAAAGAAGAGGCGCGCGGGCTCTGAATTCCCCATGTGAACATGTGGCGCGATGGATGTTTGGCTCCATGATGTGCTAGCATGCTGACT
>CAZPYZ010000489.1:0-3779 GCA_964590215.1 uncultured Dehalococcoidia bacterium
CAGGACAGATGAGCCATCAGCTCTCAGCCGTCAGCTCTCAGTCCCCGCCCCGGGGTGGGGTGGGGGCTGACGGCTGACCGCTGAAAGCTGAAGGTTAACGATGCTGACCGCTGAAAGCTGAGGGCTGACCGATGGAACAAGACCTGAACACGCTCCGCTTTGACCAGGTCGGCAGCCTGCTGCGGCCGCAGTGGCTCAAAGACCTCTACGCCCGCCATGGGGATGGCGCCGCGACCGACGAGGAGTTGCAGGCAGGACAGGACCGGGCCATCCGGGAAGTAATTGCCCAACAAGAATCCCTGGGCCTCCCCGTTGCCACAGATGGCGAGTTCCGCCGGCTCGGCTTCCAGGACAGCTTCGGCACCGCCGTGAGCGGTTTCGCCAACGTCGCGCGCGATGTGGCGCCGTCGCCCTCGCCTGCCCGCGATGTGGCGCCGTCGCCCCCGCCGGCGGAGGGCGGAGGCGACGGCGCACCCGGCCGGGTTCCCTCCGGCATGGGCGGTCCCGGCCCTGCGATCTCCCACCGCCTCCCGGCCCAGGAGCGGCTGCGGCTAGCCCACAACGTGCTGATGGAGGAGTACCGGTTCAGCAGCGCGGTTGCGTCGGTCCCCGTCAAGCTCACCCTGGTCGGCCCGGACCGCATCTCCCAGCGCTTCGAGTGGGAGAGCTCCCGGCAGGTCTACAAGGACATGGACGAGTTCCTGACGGACGTCGTGGTGATTGAGCGCCAGATGATCGCCGAGGTCATTGCCGCAGGGTGCCGCTACGTCCAGATCGATGCGCCCGGCTACACCGCCTACGTGGATCCCCCCTCCCTGGACCAAATGCGGAACCGGGGAGAGGACCCCATGGCGAACCTGGAGCGCTCCATCCGGGCCGACAACGCCGTCATCGCCGGCTTCCCCGGCGTTACCTTTGGCATCCACGTCTGCCGCGGCAACGCCGGCGCAAACTGGCACCGGGAGGGCCACTACGATGCCATCGCCGAGCGGCTCTTCAACGGCCTGAGGCACCAGCGCCTCCTACTGGAGTACGACACCGAGCGGGCCGGCACCTTCGATCCCTTGCGTTTCGTGCCCAAAGGCAAAGTCGCGGTGGTCGGCCTGGTGAGCACCAAGACAGCTGAGGTCGAGACCGCGGACTACCTCAAGCGGAGGCTCGACGCCGCCGCCCGGTTCCTGCCCCTCGACCAGCTCGCCCTCAGCCCCCAGTGCGGCTTTGCCTCGGGTCTGCGCGGCAACCCCCTGAGCGAGGAGGACCAGTGGAACAAGTTCCGGGTGATCCTGGAGGTGATCCGCGATGTTTGGGGAACATGAGCGGCGCGCCGGTTAGCCAGGGGGAGGTGTTGGCTGAGCGCCGCCCCGAGGTCCTCGAAGGGGCCTGCGAAGGCGGGAGGCACGGAGTCCCTTCCCCGTCGCTGACTCCTCAGACGTGAACAGTTACTTTGGGGACCATGACGACCGACGGGGAGGCGTTGCCTGGGGTCCTAGAAGGCCGGGGGGCGGCCGCCACCGCGCTGGTTTCGAGGGCCCTTCGAGTCGCCTCAGCACAGGCCTCAACGAACGTCCCCACCCCGGCGGTCCTCGCCGGGCTGCTCGCCCTCTTCGCCCTGGCCTGCGGTCCCCAAGAGGCGGGGCCTGAGCCGAGCGGCGCTCTGGAGCCGAAGCGCGGGGGCGTCGCCGTGGTCGCCCACCGCAACGATCCCCCAGGTGCCTGGGAGCTGATGCGGTCGGGCACGGTCAATCTCGGACATGTGAGCGCGCCCATGACCGGCGACGGCAACCTGCTCAAGCCGTGTCGCCCGGACATCTCCCAACTCTGCCCCGGCCTGGCGGAGCGCTGGGAGCATAACGGCGACTTCAGCGAGTACACCTTCATAATCCGGGACAAGGTGCTCTGGCACGATGGCAAGCCCTTCACGGCGGAGGACGCGAAGTTCTGGTTCGACCTCACCTACTTCGGGGCGAAGGCCGGGGACAAGACGCGCGCCCCCGCAGGGCATGCGCGCGAGCTGGGGCAAGTCAAGGAGACGGAGGTGTTGGAGGGCAACCGCCTGCGGGTGCGCCTGGGCGGTCCGGACCCCCTCTGGGCGCTGAAGCTGGCCCAATTGGGCTCCGGCGTCGGCTCCGGGCCCATCTGGCACCCCAAGCACCTGATGCAGCCCTACCTCGACCGCGGTGAGGTGAACGTGACGCCCCAGGACACAGGGTTTGTGGGGACGGGCCCCTACAAGTTCCTCAAATACGAAAAGGGAAGCGTGGTGCAGGTACAGCGTTTCGAGGGCTACTGGGAGAAGGACGATGAGGGGCGGCCGCTGCCCAACCTGGAGGGAGTGGACTACCCCATCATCTCCGACCCCACGGCCATGGATGCGGCCTTCCGCACCGGGCGGCTCGACGTGAGCGCCAGGGGCGATGGCCACTACTTCATCCACGAGCGCTACGATGCGATGAAGAATGCTCTAGGGGACCGGGTCTGGTTCGGCGAAATGCAGGGCGCGCTATCGGACTATAGCTTCAACGTGACCCGCCCAGGCCCGTTGCAGGACGTACGTGTCCGACGGGCCATCGCCCTGTGGGTCGACAAACAGGCGTCGAACGAGGCCAACGTGGGGAAGTGCTGCGCGCTGCCCCACCCGAACGTGGGCCCTGAGTCCATCTGGCCGCACCCCGACTGGAGGACCATCTACCCCGGCTTCAATCCTGCCACCAAGCAGCGGGACCGGGAGGAGGCGAAACGCCTCATGGCGGAGGCCGGCTACAGCAATGGGTTCGATGTGTCGGTCATCTGCCGGCGCCAGTGGCTCCGCTTCTGCGAATGGACGCCCGGGGAGTTCGCCGGCCTGGGCATCAGGGTGCAGATCGACATTCGTGACGACGCCGACTACCGCGCGAAGGAGCTGGCCGGCGAGTTCGAGATACGGAACTGCTGCAGTCCCTGGTCCTTCAACGAGGACATCGGCCCCGAGCTGTCCGAGGGAAACCTGGCCCGGCACAGCGTCAACCCCCTCTCCAGTCTCAAGCACGAAGACCCCCGGATCGAGGAATACTTCAAGCGTTTCAAAGCCGCCCACGGCAGCCTCGACGAGCGTATCCGTATCTGGCGGGAGCTGGAACGGTACCTTCTTCAAGAGCAGGTCTATTCCGTGCCCGGATGGGGAGACAGGTCTCTGGTGGCCTTCCGGAGCCATGTGAAGGGGGTCCATATGCCGAAGCGGGGTCGGGGCAACAACATGGACATGGCCACGGTCTGGCTGGACAAGTAGGTCCAAGGTCCAAAGGCCAAAAGCCCAAGGTTCCCAACCGCCCCTCGGACCTTGGACCTTGGACTCTGGCTGGACCCGGGGGAACTCCAGGTCGAAATCTCTGAAGTGTTGCTGGCGCTGTTCAGGAAATCACGCCTGGGGTCTCGTCCAGTCGAGGAGCAGGTGCCTTGGGCGTTGGCCATCCATCTACTTCAGGAAGGCATAATCTCCACCGGTAAGGCCGCCGTTCTCGCCGGCGAGCCCCGTGCCACCTTCGAGCCGACGGTGAGGGAGATGGGGATACCAGTTGCCACCTACGCCGTGGAGGATTATCGACAAGACTCCGCGACGATAGAGCGATTGCGACAAAAGGATCCGTGAGGGCCGTTGCTGATGCCGGGCCGGTAATCCTCTTTCCTGGAAGTGCGTCGGGAGGAAGGATGACATGAATCCTCGGGGCACCTAGCTCCAGAGCTCCAGGTAAGAGCTCAGAGTTGAGGGGAAATGAGGAGTTGGCGGCAGGCGAGCAAGGGGT
>CAZPYZ010000490.1:0-3764 GCA_964590215.1 uncultured Dehalococcoidia bacterium
GTCGCGCCGTCGGGGCGAAGCTCACCTTCGCCTTGGGCGCCGACGGAGGGCGGAGAAAGGCGGTCGTCTTGCCGCTGTGGAAGACGACCTCCCTCACGCCCATCTCCTCGCGGGGCTCGGCGACATAGACCTGGAACGTCGGGCGTTGGGGATCGAAGTTCTCCACCGCCCCTCGGAGTTCGGTCCCGTCCAGAAAGGTCACCACCACGTCGTGACGGACGCCCCCGATGGTGGGTTCAGCCGGCCCCCCTGCGGAGAGGGTCATCGCTCGACCTCCAACCGCCGTCCCTATCCCTCGAGCCTGTTCCCCGCCTCGGCGCGGCTCCTGGACCGCCCGGACTGCAACGCCGTCCCAGGGCTATCGGGGACGCCGAGGCCCCTCAGCATGCCCCCCATTCTAGGAGGGTTCGGGAGAGGTTTTCAAGACAAAACCCTGACGGCGGGGCTCCATGACCGCCGGAGCTCCGGCCCGACTTCCAGGAGTAGACCCTGCCAGCCGAAGCCCCCGTATCTTAGCGGTTCTGCCAGGGCTCCGGGTTTCAAGGCCCCTGGGAGGGGTGCTTTTTTCTTGACATCCCTGAAGGGCCGGACTTAGACTCGCACAACCTCACCCTGACGGGAGAGATCCATGCCCCTGGCTGCGGGAGGCGGGCAATTCTTCGCTGCCCTCGTTGTTCAGCACGCTGATCAGCGAGGGCGTTCGTTTTCCCGACTCCGTGGCGCGGTGGGGCGCGGACCTCGGGGGGGGGTCGCCCGATGAGGCCCCCCCAACACGCCTGGGCTTCCAAGGCTGCGTCTGCCGTCCTCGCCCTGGGGCGCAGCGCCATTCCATGGATGTGGTGGCCGGATCGCCGAGCCGTAGAGACCCCAACGGCTTCCCGTCGGTGGTTTTCAAATCTGGCCATCATCGCGCCTCTTGCCGGAGTGTACTTCGGCGCCGGCAAGCTCGGGCTGGCCCTTGCCTTCGTGCATCCCAGCGCCACGGCGGTGTGGCCGCCCACCGGGATCGCGCTCGCGGCGCTCCTGGCGCTCGGGTATCGCGTGTGGCCGGGCATCTTCCTGGGTGCCTTCCTGGTGAACGTGACGACGGAAGGCTCCGTCGTGACATCGATGGGCATCGCGCTCGGGAACACCCTCGAGGGACTGGCAGGGGCCTATCTGGTCAACCGGTTTGCCAATGGCCGGTATCCCTTCGACCGACCACAGGATATCTTCAAGTTCCTGGTCCTCGCCGGCATGCTGAGCACGACGGTGAGCGCCACATTCGGCGTGACCAGCCTCTCGCTGGGCGGCTTTGCCAGCTGGGCCGACTACGGCGCCATCTGGTTCACGTGGTGGTTGGGAGATGCGGTGGGCGCCCTCGTGGTGGCCTCGGTGCTGCTCCTCTGGAGTGACCACCCCCGTCCACGGTGGAGCCGTGGGCAAATCCTTGAGGCGGCGCTCCTGCTGCTGTCCATCGTTCTCGTCGGCCTGGTCGTGTTTGGCGGATGGTTTCCCTCGGACACGAAGACGTATCCGCTGGCGTTCCTCTCCATTCCGTCCCTCATCTGGGCCGCGTTCAGGTTTGGCCAGCGTGAGACGGCGACCGCCACCCTCATGCTGGCAGGGATCGCCATCTGGGGCACCCTGCGCGGCTTTGGCCCCTTTGCCTGGGCGTCGCCCAATGAGTCCCTTCTGCTGTTGCAGGCGTTCATCGGCGTCGTGGCCGTGATGGCCATCGCCCTCGCCGCTGTGGTCTCGGAACGCAGGAGCGTCGAAGCGCAGCTGGTCCACCTCGTGGCCCACGATCCCCTCACCGGTCTCCTGAGCCGGCGCCGCTTCCAAGAGGAGTTGTCACTCCAACTGGCACAGGCAGGACGCTACGGGACACGGGGGGCGCTCCTGTTCCTGGATCTGGATGAATTCAAATCTGTCAACGATGGCCTGGGACACCGGACGGGGGATGACCTCCTCATCAGTCTCTCCCGTCTGCTGCGCGGACGGCTGCGGGAGAGCGACCTGCTGGCGCGGCTGGGGGGCGACGAATTCGCGATCCTGCTGCCCCACACCGACGGGGATCAGGCCCAGGTGGTGGCCGGGCGCTTGCTGGAGGCCATTCGGCATCACTCCATCGTCGCCAAGGAACGGCCCATCGGCATCACCGCGAGCATCGGCATCGCGCTCTTCCCCGAGTACGGGACGACGGTCGAAGAATTGCTGGCGCACGCGGATCGCGCCCTGTACCAGGCCAAAGAGAAAGGCCGCAACCGTTTTGGCATGTCTGTACCCGATCGGGACTGGCACGCACAGATGGAAAGCCGGCTCAAGGTGGAGCGACGCATTCGGCAGGCCTTTGAGGAGGATCTCTTTCTTCTTTACGCCCAACCGATCCTCGACCTTCGCAGCCATCGGATCGCACAATATGAGTTGTTGCTACGGATGGTCGGCGACGGGGGTACGATCCTTCTGCCGAGCGACTTCCTGTACATCGCCGAGCGGTTTGGTTTGATTCACGATATAGACCGCTGGGTGGCGCAACAGGCGATTCATCTCCTCGCCCGCCATGGCCAGGCCTTCCCGGAGCTTCGCCTCTCCGTGAACCTTTCGGGCAAGGCCTTCCTGGACGGAGAACTGCTGCCGATGATCCAGCGCGAGCTCGATCGGACCTCCACGAATCCTGCGAACCTGACCCTGGAGATCACCGAGAGCGCGGCCATTGCCGACACCAACCAGGCCCAGAGATTTGCCGACGCCCTGAGGAGGCTGGGCTGCCGATTTGCCCTGGATGATTTCGGTGTGGGCTTTTCCTCGCTCTCCCATCTCAAACACCTGCCGGTGGATTACCTGAAGATTGACGGAAGCTTCATCCGCGACCTCCCGAACAACCCGGTGGATCAGCACCTGGTCAAGGCCGTGGTGGAAGTCGCGCGCGGACTGCATAAAGAGACCATCGCCGAGTTCGTGGGCGATGAAGAGACGGTGCAACTGTTGCGGGAGTACGGGGTGGATTTCGCCCAGGGGTTCTACATCGGTGAACCACGAGCCGTGCCCGAGATCTTCACCGAGCGGATCAGTCCTCCGCTTGGCAGGCGCACCTTCCTGCCCGCTTCCTGAGGCCGACCTTCGCGAGCGCTGAACGCCCCCTGCTCGGCGTCCAGCAGCCGCGGCGCTTTGGCAGGTCCACGCCCGGTAGGCCCGGCGGCTCGGACGCTCGGGCGGTCCCCCGGCAACCGGCGCAACCCCGGCGCCCCCGGAGGCCGTGGCGGCTGGCGGGATCAGGAAATCAAGGGGTGAGCCCCGGCCTGAACTTCCAGAAGTAGTTCACCAGCTCCCCGCCCTCGTGGAAGCGGCGGAAGGTCAGCTCCACCGGCATCTCGAAGCCGACCTCGGCGGGATCGCAGTCGGTGAGCTGGGTGTAGAAGCGCCCGCCTCCCTCGAGGTCGGCGGCGACCATGATCGCCGGCGGGTCCGGCGTGGGGACCAGGTGGTCCTTGGTGAAGGTGAAGACCTTCCCGCGCCGGGAGAGCCGGTGCTCCTCGAACTCCTTCCCGGAACACTTCCAGCAGAGGTGGCGGCGCGGGTACTGGACCGCGCCGCATGCCCGGCAGCGCTGGCCGTGGAGGCGGAGGTCCTGGGCCTCCTCCCGCACCATGACGGGGAGCCCGGTGAAGGCCCTGATCACTTCGGTCTCGACGAGGCGCCGGAACTGGAGGTACTTCCCGTAGTGCCGGAGCGGCCGGCCCGACCCGAGCTGGGCGGCGACCCCCCGGCGCGGATCGCGCCCC
>CAZPYZ010000491.1:0-3756 GCA_964590215.1 uncultured Dehalococcoidia bacterium
GCAACGCTGGTCCCGGGCTTCGAGGGCCTCAGGCAACGCCGCCCTTGGGCCCAAACGTCCGGGGCGGGGTGCCGGGGTTGAGGGAGAAGTGGGTGTGGACGGCGATCCAGCGGCCGTCGCGGCGCTCCAGGGCGACGGTGGCGCGGCCTGGCCGTGGGAAGGGCTTGCCCTCCTCGTCGTAGCCCGTCGAGGTCCAGGTGGCGACGCCCCAGGCCGTCGATCCCTCGCCGGCTGCGTGGACGCTCTTGAGGTCGATCTTGAAGTCCGTGATGTTGGGCCAGACGCCACGCCACTGGTTGGCCTCCAGGAGGTCGAGGCCCGAGACGACCTCGGCCCTGGTGCCGAAGGAGACCACGTCGGAGGCAACCAGGGACCGGCCGGCCTCGTAGTCCACCCGCGCGCAGGCGGCGCCGAATTGGGCGAACCACTCGCGGACGGCTTCTCTTGGGTTGGGCGTGATTATCGGGTCAGGCATACGCCCTCACCCTAACCCTCTCCCTGAGGGAGAGGGGATGACGTGCTGGCTCCCCCATCAGGGAGAGGGAACTACTTCAGGCCTGGAACGCTGGCGACGCCGGTACGGGCGCACTCCTCGTCCTGGTCGCTGGCCGCGCCACTGACGCCGCAGGCGCCCTCGAGGATGTCGTTCCGCCAGATGGGGACGGCGCCCTGCCAGGGGACGAAGACCCCGCCAGCTGCGGCCATGACCGTGGTGGTCGGGGCGCTACCGCTCTGGACCCGCTGCTGGACTTCGGCGCTGGTGCGGCCGAACATGGCCGAGCTGTGAGCCTTGCCCTGGGAGACTATCGCCGTGGATGGCGCGGCACCATCCATGCGGCTGAATGCGATCAGGTTCCCACCCACGTCGATCACCGCGACGCTGACGCGTACAT
Organism: uncultured Dehalococcoidia bacterium; assembly: GCA_964590215.1. Lineage (GTDB taxonomy): Bacteria > Chloroflexota > Dehalococcoidia > SHYD01 > SHYD01 > CAZPYZ01. Next base: position 894 of record CAZPYZ010000491.1, read on the forward strand.
TCATCTCTTTCGCTTTGGCCAGCGCGCCCTCGACGACGCGAATGGCCTCGTCCATGGTTAGCGACATAAGGGGGCTCCTTGACCGGGATGTTTTTGCAGAGGCAGGATAGCACGTCCCATTGCCAGAAGGTCCCGCTTCCCATGCACAGGCAAGAGTGCCTGTCCTCCATCGCAGGGAGTTAATGCGTGGCGCCGGCGGCGGCCTTGGTAGAAGGAGGCGGAGTTGCAGGGGCGGAGGCAGGGTCGATGACGACACCCCTGGCCTCCAGCATGATCTTCTTCTGCAGCTTCAGGATGGCATCCAGGAGGGCCTCGGGGCGGGGCGGGCAGCCGGGCACGTAGATGTCCACGGGTACGATGAGGTCCACGCCCTGGAGGACGCGAGAGTACTGGGCGTAGGGCCCCCCATTGGTGGCGCAGCTGCCCATGGCGATGACCCACTTGGGTTGGGGCATCTGGTCGTACAGCAGCTTGATGGCGGGCGCCATTTTCTTGGTGACGGTGCCCGCGACGATCATAACGTCGGATTGCCTGGGGGACGCCCAGGTAACCACGCCAAACCGGTCGAGGTCGAAGTGGGACATGTAGGTGGCCATCATCTCGATCGCGCAGCAGGCGAGGCCAAAGGTCATGGGCCAGAGCGAGGACTTGCGCGCCAGGGCGAACAGCTCCTCGGCCTTCATGGTGATCGCCCCCAGGGCGCCGTCCTTGGGGAGATGGGCGAACAGGTTCTCGGCCGGCGCGTCGGGACGCCGCTTGATGGTCCTATCGAGGTCGAGCTTGATTAGCTTGGCCGCTTCGAACAGGTCGGGCATTCTTAGCTCTTAGCTCTTAGCTCTTAGCCATCAGCTCTCAGCCATCAGCAGTCAGCGCCGCCCCGCCCCGCCTTTAGGGCTCATAGCTGACCGCTGACCGCTGGCTGCTTGCCTAGCGCTCCCACTCGAGGACGCCCTTCTTCCAGGCGTAGGCGAGGCCGAAAAGCAGGATGGCGAGGAAGATCATCATCTCGATAAAGGCGACGTCACCCAGATCCTTCAGGACGGCCGCCCAGGGGAAGAGGAAGACGGCCTCGACGTCGAAGATAACGAACAGAATGGCGAAGAGGTAATAGCGGACGTGGAACTGGGACCAGTACTGGCCCAGGGGCAGCATGCCGCACTCATAAGTGACACCCTTCAAGGCCTCCCGCCGGCGCGGGGCGAGGAGCCAGGCGAGGAACAGGTTGACAGCGATGACGGCGGCGCCGACGACGGCGGCCAGCATCACCGCGCTGTAGTCGAAACGGTAGGCGTCCGGCATCTCCCGGTCAGTATAGCAGGGGCCCCCCCCTCAGCCGTCGAGGGGCCTCAGGCACCGTTGTCCTCCTCCACGGCGTTTGACCCGCCAAGAAGTCCGTCGTACACTCGCCCCAACCCACTGTGGAGGTCAATCGATGGCAATGAATAAACTCGAGTACACCGGCGCCGCAGCGAGCGCCCCCATCATGGAGCGCATCGACTCCTACGCCGAATGGCAGAAGAAGGAGGGCGCGCCCATCGTCGGTGGCGTCTACATCCGTGACATGCGGACCGTTGAGGTGGGTGACTGGCCCCGCAAGGGCGTGAAGGGTGCCATCGGCTACCTGGATGGCGACGAAGGGACCGACATCCACATTGTCGAGATCCCGCCGGGGGGCTCGACTACCCCGGAACACCATCTGTATGACGAAGGAATCTATATCCTGAGCGGACGGGGTGCCGCAACGGTCTGGTTCGACGAAAAGACCAAGCAGACCTTCGAGTGGTCGGAGGGGAGCTTCTTCGCCCTGCCAACCAACGCCTGGTACCAATTCTTCAACGGCAGCGGCACCGAGGCGGCCCGCTACTACTCCGTGACCAACCTGCCGGCGCTGCTGAGGCAGTTTCACAACGCCGACTTCATCTTCAACAACCCGTTCTCCTTCACGGACCGTTTTCAGGGTGAGCACAACTACTTCGGCGGCGAAGGCAAGCTCTGGCGCGGCCGGCTCTGGGAGACGAATTTCGTCCCCGACGTGCGGTCGATGAAGCTGTGGGAGTGGAAAGAGCGAGGTGGCGGCGGCACCAACGCCTTCTTCGTCCTCGCGGGCGGGCACATCAACTCCCATATCTCCCGCTTCCAGCAGGGCACCTACAAAAAGGGCCATACCGGCCTTTCGGGCGCCCACCTGTTCATCCTCGACGGCGACGGCTACACCACGACCCAGCGGGATACCGTCATAGGCACACGAAGTGGGGAGGAGGCTATCCGGTACGACTGGAAACCTGGGAGCCTCTTCCTGTCCGGCGCGGGCCCAGGGTACTGGTACCACCAGCACTACAACGTTTCCGACCACCCCGCCACGTACCTCGTCGTTGGCGTGAGGCCGTCGCGCCGGTACGCGAGCACTCGGTGGGAGGCCCTTGACCCCACCGATCGCAATAACGCCGACCTCGATGTGAAGCAGGGCGGCATTCAAACCGAGTATCGAGACGAGGACCCCGAGGTGCACCGGGTGTTCGAGGAAGAGCTGCGCAAGCGGGGGGCCGTGTGCCGGATGAAGGCGCTCTCACCATACTGTACCGGTGAGGTCGGGCCGACCCAGGACGGTGAGTGGGGGGACGAGCATTAGCGGGGAGCTGTCAGTTGTTAGCCATTAGCAATTAGCTCCCCCAGCCCGCCTGGTATCGGGATTAGGTATAGCGAAGGAGCGCTGTAGCGCACCTTTAGGGGTTAAACGTTGTCCCACCCCCGGCGATGCCGGAGGTGGGACTGTTTTTGGCTCATCTCCCGCGGCTGGCGGCTTCTAAATTAGGAGTGCGGCCGGAAAGCCGCACTCAGTCGAGGGAGGCGGGGCAAACGACCG
>CAZPYZ010000492.1:0-3752 GCA_964590215.1 uncultured Dehalococcoidia bacterium
ATAGAAAGAGTGTGACGCGGGGCGCTCCCGCTGCAACCGCCGTAACCCCTCTTCTCGCCCCGAGATCTCCGCCCGCTCCCTCAACTCCCGGTAATGGGTCTCAGTGACGCGGGGTTCAGATCGGTCTCGGCCGCCCGCAACGGCCTCGGCGTTGCTGACCGTTATCCCAGGGAACAGGCCATTCAAAAAGCGGTCGATGGCCCCGGGGCCGGCGTTGGCGGCTGCCCCAGGCTCCTCTGCAACGATAGGGGCAGGCACGCCCTGCTGCCCCGGGAGAAGGGTGATTGACGGCTGAACCGCATAGGCGATCCCGGTTGCAGTACCCACTCGGGTACGGGCTGGGACCTCCGCGACCGTGGTAGAACGGTTGGCCAGCACCACACGCCCCGTCGCCCTGACGGCCTCGACCGCGGACCCTGAGATATCCATGGTCTCCTCGACCTCCAAGGTCGCCCGCAGCACCTGTCCCGGCACGGCCATGGTAGCGGCGTCAAGCTGTGACACGAGGGGAGAAGCCTTCACCCGTACCGTCTCCTCGAAAGCCCTGACCTCGGGCTGGAGCACGACCGTGGCGCTAGGCACCAATACAAGAGCGGCAGCTAGGGGCAGCGCCAACGCCAAGCTGATCGCCGCCACCCCACCCGCGACCGCCAAACGCCCTCGGATTCGGCTCTGGGCCTGTTCCTGGACGTAGGCTGTGTACGCCTTACCCGACCGGACCACCTCGGGCGCCAATCCCTCAGGCCATGAGCCGTCGCTATCGCCCACGGCCATCCCCTCCGCTCGAGCCAGTTCCCTAACCCGGCCATCCCGGCTTATAAGCACCGCCCGCATCCCCAGGCGCTCGACATGGCGCCGCAGCAGCCGCAGGTTGACGGGGTTACGCAACGCCGTTAGCCCAAACGGGACCACCAGCCTCAGCCGATCGTCAGCGGCCAGGTCGATCTTGGCCTTGATAGACCCGAGGACGTCGTCGGGGTCGAGGTAGATGGTTGCGGCCATTGGACCGTTCCATCCCGCGCAAGGCGGGCCGCTATGGATCCGGAGCGCGGCGTCGAGATATCTCCAGTAGAGCCGTCCCCGCGCCAGAAGCTAGAAGCCCAGTTGGGAGGCCCGCGCTGAGGTCGGGGGCCCGCCCGCCCGCTCCTTCGACTGCGCTCAGGACAAGCCTCGGTTGCACCGCGGCTTGCTCGCTCCCATCCGCCCGGAGCCTTCCGGCCGCACGTCTAGGACAACATCCCTTCCAGGATGGCGGGCGCCCTCCGCAGCGCTTCTTCCAGCTTGGATGCGTCGCGTCCCCCGGCTTGCGCGAGGTCGGGTCGCCCACCTCCACTCCCTCCCGTTACCGCAGCAACCTGACGCACCAAGTCCCCCGCATTGACTCTGGTGCCCGCGAGGTCCTTCGTTACTGCCGCCAGGAAGTTTGGCCGTTCCCCAAACAGAGCCCCCAAGACTACGACGCCGCTTCCCATCCGCTGCCTTAACGCGTCTGCCATTTCCCGCAGTGCCTCGAAGTCCCCTGCCTCCACGCGACCGATCACGAGGTCAAGGCCATCCATCCTGCGGGCTCCCCTCAACAGGTCCTCCGCCTGCCGCCGGCTCAACTCGCTCTGCAACTGCCGCGCCCGTCGTTGTTCTTGTTCCAGGCTCTCCAGCACCACCTCGACCTTCGAAGGGAGGTCATGAGGCGACGCCCCAATGCGTCGAGCTAGATCCTCCACCAGGGTGAACCGCTGGCGCACCAACTCCTCCGCCGCCCGACCGGTCACCGCTTCTATCCGCCTCATGCCGGCGCCGATGCTTCCCTCGGACACGATGCAGCAGAGGCCGATCTCCCCCGTGCTCCCGCAGTGGGTCCCCCCACACAGCTCTTTGCTGAACACGTCCGTGCCCGCGCCAAGGGCTCCTATGTGAGGCCGCCCATTCTCCGGCCGTCGCATTTCAACGATGCGTACCTGCTCTCCGTACTTCTCGTCGAAAAACGCCAGCGCCCCTTCCTTGAGGGCCTCCTGGTAGGTTGACACGCGCGGGACCACCGTACCATCCGCCCGGATCCACTCGTTGACCAGTCGTTGCACCTCGCCGATCTCCTGCCGCGTCATAGGCGCGATATGAGAGAAGTCAAAACGCAGCCGGTCCGGTGCCACCAGCGACCCAGCCTGTTGGACGTGGGGGCCTAGCACCTGGCGTAACGCCGCGTGGAGTAGGTGGGTGGCGCTGTGGTTGCGTGCGACGTCGGCGCGGCGGGGCACGTCCACTCGTGCCGTCACCTTCTCGTTGACGGCGATGATCCCTTCGGTCACCCTTCCCCGATGGACAATCAGGCCTCGGCCGGCGCGCAGGGTCTCCTGAATCGATACCCTCCCCGCCGGCCCTTGCAGGACGCCATAATCGCCGACCTGGCCACCGGCCTCCCCGTAGAAGGGAGTACGGTGCAGCACCACCTCCACCTCTACGCCTTCGCCGGCCTCTTCCACCGGGCCGTTGACGGTAGCCAGGCTCTCCACCCGCGCCTCCGAGGTCACGGTTTGATATCCCAGGAACTCAGATGGCGGGAGCGGCGCCTCCTCGTAATCGATATAGCCGGTTCGCCCCGACCCGTCTTTCCGCAGCGCGGCCCGTGCCCGTTCTCGCTGGCGCTCCATCTCCGCGTCGAACCCGGTCCGGTCTATGGATTCGCCTCTTTCCGCCAATATCTCCTCTGTCAATTCATAGGGGAACCCATAGGTATCGTGTAATACAAAAGCGCCCTTTCCCAAGAAGTACGGCCTCGGTTCGTTCACGTTCGTGCTGATGCTGAACCCGCGCCCGCGAGCCTGCCCGGACACCAGATCGACATCCGTCGTGCTCATGGTCCTCGCACCCAGGAGGGCGTCCAGCAGGCCCATTCCGGTGGTCAGTGTCTGCCCAAACCGCTCCTCCTCCAGGCCGATAACCCGTAGGATGAAGGATTTTTTATCGTTCAGGTCAGGGTATGCCCCTTTCATCCGTTCGATCACCGCCTCCGCCACCTCCCCCAGAAAGGGGCCCTCCAGGCCAATCTTGCGGCCGAACCGCACGGCCCGCCGCAGGATCCGGCGTAAGACGTAGCCTCGTCCCTCGTTCCCAGGCAGCACTCCATCACCGATCAAGAATGCGCAAGCGCGGGCGTGATCCGCGATGACTCGGTGTGGGAAGCCCTGCTCGTCCGACTGGTAGGGGACGCCGGATAGCTCGGCGACCCTTCCGATAAGGGGCGCCAACAGGTCTGTTTCATAGTTGCTGTGGACGTTGGCCAGGATGGAGGTGATCCGCTCCAGCCCCATGCCCGTGTCGATACTGGGCTGGGGCAGGGGCACCAGGGTGCCAGCCAGATCTCGGTTGTACTGCATGAAGACGAGGTTCCATATCTCGCACCAACGGTCGCAGTCGCACTGCCCGATACCGCACTGGGGGGAGTCGCACGCTAGCTCCTCTCCCCGGTCGACCAGGATCTCGCTGCAGGGCCCGCAGGGACCGGTGTCTCCCATCGCCCAGAAGTTGTCGTGCTCTCCTAGCTTGACGACCCGCTCTGCTGGAACCCCTGCGACCTCCCGCCACAACCCCAGCGCCTCGTCGTCCTCCTCGTAGACGGTGATCCAAAGCCGCTCCCGAGGCAGACCAAGGGTTTCGGTGAGAAAGGTCCAAGCGTACCCGATGGCATCTCGCTTGAAGTAGTCGCCGAAGGAGAAATTACCCAGCATCTCGAAGAAGGTGTGGTGGCGCGCGGTCCG
>CAZPYZ010000493.1:0-1751 GCA_964590215.1 uncultured Dehalococcoidia bacterium
TACACGCGTAAGATCGTCGGCAGCGTCAGATGTGTATAAGAGACAGGGACAAGCCTATCTATGAGCAGTACGCCGTCTTCGCCGGCAACGCCCTTCGTGGCAACTTCGGCGACTCCATCAAGTGGCAGGGGCAGAAGGCGATGGACCTGGTCCTCGGCCGCTTCCCCGCGACGCTGCAGCTGGCTTCCCTGGCGCTAGTGGTCGCAATCGGTCTCTCGGTCCCCATCGGGGTGATGTCGGCTTATCGCAAGGGTGGGCTCATGGACACCGCCGGCAAGATGATCGCTTTGCTCGGGCAGTCTGCGCCCGGCTTCTGGATCGCGATCGTGTTCATCTGGGTCTTCGCGGTGAACCTGCGCTGGTTCCCGACCTCGGGGCGGGGCGCCAGTTGGGAGTACATGGTCCTTCCCGCGGTGGCGCTCGGCTGGTTCCCCGTGGCCGCCTTCATGCGGCTGGTGCGCTCCGCCATGCTCACGTCCCTGGACAGCGAATACGTGAAACTGGCCCGGGCCAAGGGGCTGCCCGAATGGAAGGTGGTCTGGAAGCATGCGCTCAAGAACGCCGCGATTCCACCCATCACCTTCTTCGGGATCCTCGTGGCACGGCTGCTTACAGGCTCCGTGGCCATCGAGACCGTGTTCGCCTGGCCCGGCGTCGGACTCCTCGCTCTTGAGGCGGTCAATGCCCGGGACTATCAGGTGGTCCAGGCGACGGTGATGATCGTATCTGCCATTTTTATCTTGATGAACCTGCTGGTGGATATCGCATATGCCTACATCGATCCGCGGGTGCGGTTTGACTGATGCGTGATGCGTCATCCGTGACCACCCCTCCCGCGTCACGCATCCCGTATGCCGCGTCACGCATCACCCAGGAGGCTGACCCATGGCAGTAGGAACCCTCCGGCTCCCGCGCAGAAGGCCCTTCCCCGGCCTGGGAGCGACCATCACGCGGGCCCGACGCCTACCGCTGATCCCCATGGGGATCCTCTTGTTCCTGCTGGTGCTCCCCGCACTCTTTGCGGATGTCATTGCTCCTTACGATCCGCTCGAGGGCAGGCTGAGCGAGCGCCTGGTCCCGCCCTTTTGGCTGCAGGGCGGCTCCGTGGATCACCTCCTGGGCACCGATAAGCAGGGCCGGGACATCCTCACGCGGATCATTTTCGGCGCCCGGATCTCCCTGGCCGTGTCCCTATGCGCCATCGTCATTGCGGGCACAATCGGGACGAGCCTTGGATTGATGGCGGCCTACTTCGGCAAGTGGACGGACGCGATCATCATGCGGGTGGTGGACACCTTCCTCTCGATGCCCCTCATTCTCATGGCTCTCGTCACTGTCGCTGTTTTCGGGCCGGGGTTTCTCACCGTCATTGGCGTCGTCGCGGCACTGCTCTGGATCGGCTACACCCGGCAGGTGCGCGGCGAGGCCTTGAGCATCAAACAGCTGGACTTCGTGGCGCGCGCTAAAGTCGCCGGGGCTTCCAACGTGCGCATCATGTTCCGGCACATCCTGCCCAACGTGGTGAACACTATCATCGTCCTGGCCACCTTGGAGGTTGGGGCGGTCATCCTCCTTGAGTCCACCCTGAGCTTCCTGGGCGCCGGTATTCCGCGCCCTCATCCCAGTTGGGGGGTCATGGTCGCTGACGGGCGGGACCACATCATCGCGGCGTGGTGGATCGCCTTCTTCCCCGGCCTGGCTATCATGACGGTGGTGCTGTCGGCCAACATGCTGGGCGACTGGCTCCGGGA
>CAZPYZ010000493.1:1851-3740 GCA_964590215.1 uncultured Dehalococcoidia bacterium
TTCACCATCGGCAACCAGATCGAGGAAGCCATTCGCGGGGACGACCCCCCCGGCCTTCGACCGGGGTGGCCCAAATCGATGAAGGAGCGGGCCCTGGACCTGCTCCGCATGGTCCAGGTTTCGGACCCCCAGCGGCGGCTGGCCGCGTACCCGCACCAGATGAGCGGCGGCATGAAGCAGCGTGTCGTCGGCGCCATCGCCCTGGCCTCGGGTCCCAAGGTCATCATCGCCGACGAGCCGACCACGGCCCTGGATGTCACGATCCAGGCTCAGTACCTGCGCCTGCTCAAGTCTTTCCAAACGGAGATGGGCGTCGCCATCATCTTCATCACCCACGACTTCGGCATCGTCGCCAAAATGTGCGACAGGGCCGCGGTGATGTACGCGGGCCGGATCGTGGAGCAGGGCACGGTGCGGGAGCTGTTCAACCATCCGGAGCATCCATACACGCAGGCCCTCTTGAGCTCAGTCCCCAAGATGGACGAGCACGTCGAGCGGCTCTACTCCATCGAGGGCCAGCCGCCGGCCCTGTTCGACCTGCCACCCGGCTGCCGCTTCGCGCCCCGCTGCCCCTACGCCGACGATCGCTGCCACGCCGAATACCCGCCCTATTACGGGGGCCCGTCAGATCACGTTGCCGCATGCTGGCGCCTGGAAGGGACCTGGAAACAGCGGGTAAGCATGGACCAGAGGGGCCAGGGTTGAGACGAAGGTTCCCATGAGCAGCAACGGCCAGCACGCCGTCATCCGGGTCGACCACCTCAAGAAGTACTTCCCCGTCACGCGCGGCCTCATCTTGCAGAAGGTCGTCGGCCACGTGCAGGCGGTAGATGACATCTCCTTTGACATCCCGGAAGGCGAGACGTTCTCCCTGGTGGGGGAGTCGGGGTGCGGGAAGACCACAACGGGGAAGCTCATCTTGCGCCTGGAGACGCCCACCGACGGCCATGTGTACTGGGACGGCGCAGATGTACACCGGTTGGGGGGCCCTCGCCTTCGGGACTACCGGATGGCTGTCCAGGCCGTGTTCCAGGATCCCTGGAGTTCCCTCAATCCCCGCATGCGGGTCCGGGAGATCATCGGTGAGACCCTGATGATCAACCAGAAGGTGACCGGCCGGGAGGTAGACGAACGGGTGAAGGATCTGCTGGTCGCGGTGGGGCTGCGGCCGCAGCAGGCCACTCTCTATCCCCACGAGTTCAGCGGCGGCCAGCGTCAGCGCCTGGCCCTTGCCGCCGCGCTCATAGCAAACCCCCGACTGGTGGTGCTGGACGAACCGGTGTCAGGCCTCGATGTCTCGGTGCAGGCGCAGATCATGAACCTGATCAAGCACCTGCAGGAGACATACCACGTCAGCTACTTGCTCATCGCCCACAACCTGGCCACGGTGCGTTACCTGGCCCATAAGGTTGCGGTGATGTACCTGGGAAAGATCGTCGAAACGTCGCCCACCGAGCCGCTTTTCGAGAACCCGCTCCATCCCTACACCAAGGCGCTCTTCTCCGCAGCGCTCCCGGCGCACCCCGACATCAAACGAGAGGAGATCGTGCTCCGGGGGGAAGTCCCCAGCCCGCTAAACCCGCCTAAGGGCTGCCGCTTCCATCCCCGCTGCCCCGTCGCCAAGGACGTCTGTTCCCTGGCCGAGCCGGAGTACAAGGAGGTCGAACCCAGGCACTGGGTCGCCTGCCATCTCTACTAGCGAAGCTTCGCCTCAAACCGACCGGTCAACGGCCACAGGCCTGCCCGCCCGCCTCCCCCATTGCCCAACTCCCCTCCCCCGTCTGTGCTTGTCTCCGAAGCTCTGACAGGAATGTGCAGACTTGCGGCCGACAAGCCAGCTACGCCCGTTCCGGGACTGCGCCCAGAACGGGGGCCCCGCAGGCACGTGG
>CAZPYZ010000494.1:0-3737 GCA_964590215.1 uncultured Dehalococcoidia bacterium
CACAGCCGGGGGCGGCTGTGCCCCAGAGGTTGACGGAGCACGCGGCGGAGCTGGCCGAGCACTTCGCGCAGTCGACGGACCCGGCGGACCTCGCCAAAGCAGTGGAATACGGGCAGCTAGCGGCCCGGCGCGCCATGAGCGTGTACGCCTACGGCGAGGCGGTGCGGCTGTTGGAGGGCGCGCTGGTTGTACAAGAAGTGCTGGAGCCTGGGGAGAGGGAGAAGCGCTGCGACCTGCTGCTGGCCCTGGGGGACGCCTTGATACCAGCCGGCGAGCCGCTGCGGGCTGGGCAGACGGTGGCGGAGGAGGCGTTCCAGCTGGCGGAGGCCCAGGCGGACGGGGCCCGTGCTGCGGCGGCCTGCCTGCTCGCCATAAGGAGCCTGACCGTCTTCGGCGGTCCCGCAATGGCGGCCACAGAGGGCTACCAGCGCTGGGCCGAGCGCGCCGATCGCTACGCGCAGCCGGGGACCGCGGACCGGGTGTGGGCGGACCTTAGCCTCGCCCGGCTGCCCAGGCTTACCGGCCAGACCGAGGCCCGTGCGGCCGTTACGCTGCGGGCCCTCGCCCTCGCCCGGGAGATAGGCGATCACGAGGCCTTCGTGCGGGCGGCGGTGATGGCGCTGAACGAGGTAGCCCTGCCCCACGAGGAGTGGCTCGGTTTGCTGCGGGAGATCACAGAGCGGCCTCGAGTGAGCATGAGCGCCTGGACCGTGACGACTCTCCTGAGCTTCACCAGCCTCCACCATCTCGCCGCCGGGGACCGCCCACGGGCCGAGGAGCTGTGGCATGAGGCGCAGGCTCTGGTGGAGCGCTCCCGAGACGCCACCCTACTGTGGCGGCCGCTGCGGAACGAGGCGGTGTTCCTGACCCTGGATGGGCGGCTGGAGGAGGCTGTTGCGCTGGGGGAACAGATGGCGGGGCAGGCAGAGGAGCAGGGAACTCCGACGGTAGGACGCAGTTGGGCCGTGAGCTCGACCGGCTACGCCCTGGTACAGTTGGGCCGGGCGGGGGAGATGCTGCAGGCGTCATCCGAGCACGCGCAGCTTGCCGGGCTCGAGGGAGACTGGGGCCCCAGCACTCGTGTCCGGATGGCGTTGGTCCTCGCCTCCCTGGGGCGCAGGAACGAGGCCAAGGCCGAACTGGCCGAGTTCCTGGCGCGCCCCGATATAGGGGCACGAACGCCCTGGGTGCTCCTCTACTTGCTGGAGGCCGCGCTGCTCCTGGAGGACCCGGAGGCAAGCCGGCTCCTGGCGGAGCGGTGCGCGGGCTGGGCCGGCCTGTCCCTCAGTCGGGTCAGCCTAGTCTGCCCTGCGCGCCTGCTGGGCGGCACCGCGGCGCTGCTGGGCGACCGTGACAGGGCCCGCGCATACTACCGGCAGGCCCTGGAGCTGGCCGGGAAGATCCGCTGCCGCCCGGAGATCGCGCTGACCCGCCTGCAACTGGCGGAGCTGCTCCTGGAGGAAGCCGCCAGCTATCAGGGGTCAGCGGTCAGCCCGCCCCTCACCCCCGCCGGGGAGGATCGGGGTGGGCTGATAGCTGACAAGCTGACTGCTGATAGCTCGATGGCTGACAGGCTGAAGGCTGAAGGCTTGGCACACCTGGACTTCGCCATCGCCGAGTTCCGGGAGATGAAGATGCAGCCGGCCCTGGAGCGGGCGCTCAAGCATAAAGGGCTGCTGACGGCCTGAGGAAGCGACGCCCTCCTCGAGGTGAATGATGGACTCTTTCGATGTGGTGATCCTCGGGGGCGGCTCGGCTGGGGAGCTCATCGCATCGCAGCTCGCGGAGGGCGGCAAGCGAGTGGCCCTGATCGAGTCCCGGCTGGTCGGGGGCGAGTGCCCCTACTATGCCTGCATACCGAGCAAGGCGATGCTTTTTGCGGCAGAGGTCCGGCGCGCCGCGCAGTCGGCCCACCAGACGGGAGGAGTGAGCCGCGCGCTTACCCTGGATACCGAGAGCGACGGCTACGCCGCGGCGACGGCGCGACGCGACGTCGTTGCCGAGCATCGCGATGATACGGGAGTGGTCGAAAGGTTGAAACAGCTTGGGGTAGCCGTTCTGCGAGGCGAAGGACGGATCAAGGCCGAGGGGGTGGTACGGGTTGGAAGCATCGACATTGCCTACCAAGATCTCGTCGTCTCTACGGGCACAACGGTTCACCGACCCTCGTTACCCGGATTGGAGGAGGCTCGGGTCTGGACCAGCGAGGACGCTTACAGCAGCGTGGAGCTGCCCAAATCCATCGTCATTCTGGGTGGCGGCGCAGTCGGATGTGAGCTGGCGCAAGTCTACGCCCGCTTTGGCTGCCGGGTCGCGATCGTCCAGCGGCAACCGCGCCTGATCCCCAATGAGCCCGCACTAATCTCGGGCACTCTGGCCGAGGTGCTGCGGTCTGAGGGCGTTCAGGTGTTTTTGAATACCCAGGCGGTCAAGGTGAGGTCCACGGGGCCGGCAAGCCGCCTGACCCTGGACAATGGCGCCGAGTTAACGGGAGAACGGCTGATCCTGGCCACCGGTAAGGGCGCCCGGCTGGAACCCCTCGGACTCGACAAGCTGGGCATCCACCCGGACGGCCGCGGCTTCCTGCCGACGGATGACCGCTGCCGGGTGCCTGGCCAGGAGCATGTGTGGGGAGCGGGGGACGTGACGGGGATCGCTCAGTTCACTCATGCCGCGAACTACCAGGGCCGCATCGTGGTCGCCAACATCCTGGGTGGGGACGCCCGAGCCGATTACCGCGCCATTCCCCGGGGCGTCTACACTGAGCCGGCGGTGGCCGCGGTGGGGCTCAGCGAGGAGGCCGCTCGCCGCCGGGGCTATGATGCGGTGAGCGCGTCCATGGACGTGGGCGAGACCGCCCGGGCCTTTGCGACGGGGCGGCGGGGCGGCAAACTGGTGCTCACCGCGGACCACCAACGGCGGGTCCTCATCGGCGCCAGCGCCATCGGCCCCGACGCTGAGGAATGGATCGGGGAGGCGGTGCTGGCCATTCGCGCCGAGGTCCCCCTGGACATCCTGACCGACGTGGTCCACCCCTTCCCGACCTTCAGCGAAGCCTACGAGCCTCCGCTGCGAGAGCTGGCCGCCGTCACCCGCCGGTAGTGAACAGGTGGGCTCGCGGTCGAGCTGGCGCACTGCCGGTTGGCGCTGCCGGACGCCCTCAAGGGGAGGGGTGCGCCGGGTGACCGGGGACGGGCAGCCGGCCTGGTTGACGCAGCGCTGGGAGACTACCAACGGATGGGAATGCCCCTTTATGCGAAGGAGGCGCTTTCGCGGCGGGAAATCCTTCGGGCGTGCCCGCCCCACGCCGCCCCGTCAACGAGGTCACACGACGTACTCAGACAGGAGCGCCGGGCGGACGGGCGCCAGTCCCCCTGGGGCGTATGCAATGCGCCAGCTACGGAGGGAGGCGGCAAGAGTCACGGGTCATGACCCCCAGCCCCGGGGGGGCGTATGCAATACGCCCCTACCGACAGTCGCCGGGTGACAGTGCGCGTAGGCGATGTCCGGTGTCGCAGCGTGACCTCGACGCGTAGCTAAGCAGCGCCGGATGGCCCACGGGGAGCACGTTGGACCTTCGGGTTTGGACTGCTACGCCGGAATCCACCTCCCAACAGCGCAGCCGCACCCCGTGCCCGCCGGCGAGCGGTACCCCGGCTCGTAGCACAGCGTTTCCATCCTCGTCTCCCCCATCGCGCCCGCCGCCGCAACCCAATTGAGGATCTCCGTGGTGGCCG
>CAZPYZ010000495.1:0-3731 GCA_964590215.1 uncultured Dehalococcoidia bacterium
GTCGTGGGCGAGGTAGACTCGTTTCTTGCCTCCCTCGCCGAGGAAGCGGATGACCTGGTAGCGGCCGTCGACGAAGGAGGTAGGACCGGGGGAAGTGAGGAACTCAGGAATTGAGGAAGTAGGGGACGCCTCTCCCTCACTCCCTGACGCCGGCTCTCGCTCGGCTGCGGCCAGATAGGTCAGCGCCTCTGGGTTTTGGGGATCAAGGCGGAGGACGGCCTCGGCATTGGCGCGCACCGCAGCCCAGTCGAAGCGGGCGGCCGCTTCGTCGGCCGCGTCCAGGAAACGCTCGACCCGCCGTTGGATGCGGTCGCTAACCATGCCACCGAATCTCCTTCGCGGTTCCGGTCCAGGCGGCGCAAAGCCTAAGAGGTTTCGCGCAGGGTGTCAAAACCGACGACATCTGCTGTTCATGACGTAGCATCTTATGTGTGCCGACACGTGGTTGGTGATGCGTAATGCGTGAAGGGAAGGGCGGTCACGTATCATGTATCAGTCGTCACGTGCAACCTATCGTCTCGTTCCCGGATTTGCACTCGACGCGCGGTTCGGCCTACGATGGCGGAACGGGCCAGTAAGGGCGTTCTCTCAGGAGAATCGACATGGCAATCGAAACGAAGGAACCGGTCGTTCGGCCACAGGGCTATCTGGGGCGGGGGATACGGGTCGTAGGGCCACAGCAGTCACCCGATCCCCACGACGACCCCCACGCGAAGAACCGGCGGGGCGAGCTGGGCCCCATCGCCCAGAACTTCTTCTCCAACCGGTTTTACAAGGAGCCCCTCGACCGCCTGGGGACCAACCTGGGCAACAACGACTCGAAAAATGTCCTCGCCGCGGTGCTCGGCCGTGCGCCCAAAGGGTCCGTCAATCCCGAGAAGACGCCGGTAGACCCCGTCGCGATGACGCGGCACATCAAGCAGGTGGCCAAAGCCTTCGGCATCGACGCAGTGGGTATCGCCCCGACCCTCCCGGAGTTCGTGTACCAGGGCGGCGCCCGCCGCACCGAGGACGAGTCCCTGGTGACCGCGGCCACGGGGGAAACACCCGAGAAGATCGCCGAGAAGTACCCTTACGCGATCTGCACGCTGGTCGCGTGGAGTGACGAACTGGTGCGCGCCCACCGGCACATCATCGGCGATACCAATTACCACATCCACGGCCTGAAGGCGGACGTGGCCCAGAACAATCTGGCCGGCTACTTGAGGGAGCTGGGGTATGACGCGGTCCAAGGGGCTGCCAACCCCATGCCCATGGCCATTGCCGCCGGGCTAGGTGAGTTGGGCCGGAACGGCCTGATCATCTCGGAGCACCATGGCGCCCGCCATCACCCTCGGGTGATCCTCACCAACCTGCCGCTCATCCCGGACAAGCCCATCGACCTGGGGGTGGCCGATTTCTGCAGCATCTGCAAGAAATGCGCCGTCGCCTGCCCCACCAACAGCATTAGCCACGACGAGAAGAAGGTCATCAACGGGGTGGAAAAGTGGGCCATCAACTGGAAGACCTGCTACAGCGTCCGCCCATTCATGACGGACTTCTGGTACAACTGCTTCACCTGCATCGCCGCCTGTCCCTACACGAAGCCGAATAGCTGGTGGCGGACCCTCACGGTGACGCTGCTGAGGCGGACACCAATACCAGCGCGGCCGCTGCTCGTACGGCCCCTCATTGCGCTAGACAACGCCATTTGGGGAGAGCTCCCCCGCAAGCGGGTGAAGTGGCTCGGCTACGATACCGGCCGGACTCCCGGCGATCACGGCTGCACCATCGCCGGATGCTCCTGCCGGAAAGACGGAGTGGTGGGCGCCACCGGCCAGTACATGCCTCTGAAGGAAAACGCCCGGCGTTTTCATAAATAGTGGAGGAAGCACCTGTTTTGCACCAGTTTCTGCTATCCTCGTGCGGTTGTGGCGATCAAGCCCCGGCTGCAACATGAGGGTGCTGTTTGAGGAAGGCAAGAGAGCACATTGATTGACGCTCGCAGGACATCGTTCACATCGAGGCCGCCTCCCCGATGCGGCGCGCTACATCACCGGAGAGATGGTCTGGGGAGCCATCGTCTACCCGCAGATCCACTTCTTCTGGCACCCCACAGCTGAAGGTCCTTCCGCCCAACTTCTGGCGGGCTGTTCCTCGTGGACTTCAACTGGGGTCGACCGGTAGGCTTCCGGAGGAAGCGCCCGACATCGGACCGGTTTGGACCTGCTCACTGTCTCGGCCCCGGCAGGCTAAGACCGCGCTGTTAAGCGAGGGGGTTGTGCCAGGAAAGTCCGGGAAACCGGGCGAAGTCGGTGTCGCTGCTGCACAGTGTACAGCCGTGCTCGATGGCGAGGGCGGCCAGATGGGCATCCGTGGTGAGGTTGCCGGCGGCTCTGGCGCGACGCAGGAATCTCGCCAGTAACTCGGCGTGCTGGTGGGTTGGGTGCAAAGTGCGGACGTTGGGTTGGGCCAGCCAGGCCTCGACGCGTCGCAGGGCGTCGTCGGTGGATACGGGATTCCTCAGCACAGTGCGGCTCGTCGTGATGCGGATGAACCCGAGCAGCGTGCCCCATGCCAGCCCGACTAGCTCCGTGCCGGTTAGAGTCCGGGCCCACCAGCCACGGGCCGCTTCATGTTGCGGCGCACCCGGATTGTAGGCGTGAATAAGAAGGTTGACGTCGGGCAGGATCATCCCCGACGCTGGTCCTCCAAGTACTTGCGGGTGAACTCCTCCGTCTGCAGCTCGTCATCGAGCTGGCCGAGCTTGTCCGGGTCGATGCCGGGCTTGAAACCGAGATCATGGAATGGCTCGACGCGGAATGGTTGGCGTTGTTCGGGCTCGGCGCTCGCCCGCAGCCCCAGGCGCAAGGCCTGGTTGACGACCTGCTTGAAGGGCCGCCGCGTGCGGGTGACCTCTTCGCGCAAAAGGGCCACAACGTCACTGTCGAGGGTAAGGGTGGTGCGCACATAAACATCGTGATGATTGCCATAAAGGATGTCAAGATGTATCAACCAACAGGGTTTCAGGATCTGAAGGGCTTCCCCTTCTAACCGGCTCCATGCTCTCTGCCCTGCCCAGCATCATCACATCTTCAGCAGCATCTGCCGATCCCTGAACTGGCTCCCGTTACGAGGACCACTTTCCCAGCAAACACGGGGTCCACAACACCCCCTTCGAGCCCGGTGCGTTTGCGGCAGTATACCGCTGACGGCGGACACCCACTACGGCAAGATAGTGGCGGCAGCAATCCTGCAGAGCTATCGATGTCCACTCCGGGAGCAAAGCCGCCGGGATGGGTGGGCAGGCCGATCCAATGTCGCGGGGGCGCTGCCGCGCGGCCCAATTTCTCCCGGAGCGCCTCCTCGATGAGTTCCGTGAGGGTGCCGCCGCCTTCGGCGGCGGTGCGCTTGGCCTCGCGGAGCAACTGGTCGTCCAAGCGGATAGTCGTTCTCACGGTCCCCACCATGCAGTAGAGGCATCAGTATGTCTATTCTGCCCGGGACCCTGTCCCCCCTTCGAGATTGCAGGGCGCTTTGCGCTCTCCGCGTTTGCTTTCAATGACATCAGGCGGAGGGCCTCACCGTCATTGGCTTGAAAATAAACGCCCGGGGGGCCGATTTTCGGCCTCTGGGGTGCGGGCGCAAGCCCGCGTTGGCGATTGCGAGGCCGGACACAGCCTATCACTGGTCATCAAGGATGGCGGCCGAAGCAACCTGGGCGATGGGTGGACGGCTAACCCCCATGCTTC
>CAZPYZ010000496.1:0-3729 GCA_964590215.1 uncultured Dehalococcoidia bacterium
TCTCGCAGGAGGAGGGTCCCGCCGGACTTCGGGGGCCGTTCGCCGGTAGTGCTGGGGGGCGCTGGCTGGCTGGGACCGCAGGCCAGGGTGGCCAGCAACGGAAGTAAAGCAAGCAGCGTCAGGTAGCGCATATTCGATGCCTCCTATCCTTTCTTGAAAAGGGCGATGGCCTCCTCTACCGTCCTGACGCGGCCGAAGTTCGGGTAGAGATCCCGCATCGTCACGTCACGGAGCGCGCCGCTGGAAGGGGTAATGACATCGCTGAGAAAGATAAGATTGAACCCGAGGTCGCGTGCGGCGTAGGCGGTGGCGTTGATCCCAGCACCGATGCCACCACCGGCCAGCATGATGGTGTCTATCCCCCGGCTGCGAAGGGCTAGTTCGAGCCAGGTCTGGAAAAACGCGCTCCACCGATGCTTCTTGATAACATAATCCCCTGGCTGGGGCGCGATCTCCGGGATGATCTCGACCTCCGGCGAGCCGGAGAATACCTGAGGGCTGACCGTCCGGTAGGGCCCTCCATCACTTGAGGGTTCCAGAACATTGGCGGGCCGCCGGTCCACGATGTGGGAGTTGAACTCCAGGTTATCGGGGCGGTGGTCGGCCTGAGCGTAGAACACGGGGATGCCGGCCTCCCGGCACGCCTGGTTGATGCGCGCCATCTTGGGGATGACGCCGGACGCGTCGATCCTCACCTGGGCGTCGGGGTCCTTAGGGTGCAGTGCTCGGTTGTAGGTATCGAAGAAGAGCATGGCGGTCTTCGCAACGATGATGGGCATGTCGGCCATAACGCACCTCCAGTTCTGGGCTTATAGATTATACGTGGCCTGTTTCTGGCGATTCGTGATGCGTAATGCGTTAACGAAGAGGGGTCGTGGGGTGTGGCCCAGGTGTTGACGAATCTTCGCGAACCCTTCAAGGTAGGCGTTACAACACAGAGGAGGCGACCATGCCCGAGCGAGTTTGGGACAAGTTTCTTACGGACCAGGATAAGCTGCATCTGTCCGGGCGGCCGCGCGACCGCCAGCCAAATTTCGGCAAGCACCCTGCCCTCCTATATATCGATCTTTATCGCGGTGTCTTCGGAGACAAGCCCGAGCCATTGATGGAGGCGATCAAGACCTGGCCGGGAAGCTGCGGGATGGCGGCATGGGATGCGGTACCGTACTTGCAGACCCTACTGCGCACGGCACGGGAAGTTGGTATACCCGTGGCCCACGTCACGGGTCTTCCCTCTACAACGGGCGTCATGCACTGGGGCGACGCCAAGAGCGGACCGACGCCGGTGATCCCCGAAGACCCCGATGCTGCAGACCGCTATCACCGGCGGTTCGACATCATCTCCGAGGTCGTCCCCATCGAAGGGGAGATAGTGGTGCGCAAGTCCGGCCCCAGCGGCTTCTGGTGCACGCCCCTGGCGGCGCAGCTCTATCAGATGGGCGTGGATACCCTCATCGTTGGTGGTGAGAGCACCAGCGGGTGCGTCCGGGCGTCCGTGATAGACGCCTGTACCAATCGCTTCAAGGTCGTCGTCGTAGAGGAATGCGTCTTCGACCGGCACCAGGCGCCCCACGCAATTAACCTCTTTGACATGAACCAGAAGTACGCCGATGTACTTCCTCTAGCGGAAGTTGCCGCCTGGTTGCACGCCTGGAAGGCCGGAAGCGGGACCATCGATCGCTCGTTGACAGAGGCAGAGCTGACTCTGGTCAGATAGATTGGTCGAGCGAAGGGTCAGACCATACGGTAAATGGCAAGTGGTGCTGCGGTAGCCTTGGCCTCATAAAGCAGTTCGGGCGACCGCTCACATACCGGCTGACGGAAGGACTCAGTGGACGCACTTGAAGGAATCCGGGTCGTAGACCTCACCCAGCGGCTGGCCGGTCCGGGCACGACGATGTACCTGGCGGACTATGGCGCCGAGGTCATCAAGATCGAGCCCAGGGAGAGCGGGGAGGCGGGCCGCAGCGGCAACCCCGACCCCTTCTACCAAGGCAACTCCCTCTCCTTCGTCAACCTCAACCGCAACAAGAAGAGCGTTACCGTTGATGCCCGCACCCCGGAGGGCCGGGAGATCGTCCGCAAACTGGCTACGCGCTCAGACGTGCTGGTGGAAAACTTCCGTCCCGGCGTGGCGAAGCGTCTCGGCCTTGGGTACGACGACCTCGCCAGGCTGAACCCCAGGTTGGTCTACGCGT
The DNA here is from genome assembly GCA_964590215.1 of uncultured Dehalococcoidia bacterium. Taxonomy (GTDB): domain Bacteria; phylum Chloroflexota; class Dehalococcoidia; order SHYD01; family SHYD01; genus CAZPYZ01. The sequence continues at coordinate 2,199 of CAZPYZ010000496.1, forward strand.
CCGTCTCGGCCTACGGCACGAAAGGCCCCTACGCGGATAAGGGTGGGTACGATCGCATCCTCCAGGGCCTGGGTGGCCTGATGTACCGCCGCCTGCCCGACGGCATGCCCCTCACCACGGGCGTGTACGCCTCCGATGGGGGCACTCCGATGGTGATGGCCTTCGGGATCATGGTGGCGCTATGGGTGCGCGAGAAGACCGGCGCTGGCCAGAAGGTGGACGGGTCGCTCCTCCACACCTGGCTTGCCCTCCAGAGCGGTGGTGTGGCCAGGGCTGAAAAGGGCCCGCCGGTGGAGCGAGACGGCTCCGCCGCCACACCAGGCGTCTTCAAGTGCGGGGACGGTGTCTATATCAACATCGCCCCGAATAACCCCCGCCAGCTCGCGACGCTGGCCCGTCTCGTCGGACTAGACCGGCTGGTGGATGACCCGAGCTATAGGGACCCCGCGGTCCGGGCCAGGGTGCGCAAAGAGGTGTTCGCGGCGGTGGAGCAGCACCTGCTCACGGACACCGCCCAGGAATGGCTGGCCCGCATCCAGGCCGCGGACGTTCCCTCCGGGCCCATCCTGGAGAAGGCGGACGTGTTCGAGGAGCCCCAGATCCTGGAGAACGGCATGCTCGCTGGGATGGAACACCCGGCGCTGGGGCGGGTGACCGTCACCAACACCGCGGTGCGGCTGTCGGCGACGCCGGCTGTCATCCGCACCCCTGCCCCCGCCCTGGGAGAGCACACCGACGAAGTGCTGCAATGGCTTGGATACGCGCCTGGCGATATCGCGAGGCTTCGAGAGCAGGGAGTTATCTGATGGCGCTCCTAGAAGCTAGCTGGCGGGTTAACGTCTGTTCACGTTGTGAGTAGTGCGTAGGGAGTGGTGAGTAGGTGCGGGCCGTTCCCTACTCACGACGCGCCACGCACTACGCGCCACGCACTACGTCCAGCGGGGCTTTCAGGCTCACCTGCCTAGAGACCTAGATCCCGTAGAAGGCGCTGGGGTTGTCCTCCAGGATCTTGCGGGCCGCGCCTCGACTGATCTTTCCCTCATCGGCCCACTGCCTGATGATCTCCAGAGAGCGGATCTCCGCCGAGGCGTCGGCATGGGAGTAGTCGGTGCCGATAAGGAGGTTGTCCTCGGTGCCGAAGCGGAGGAGATAGGGCAGGTCCTCCACCGTCTGGCAGGTGACGAAGAGCCGGTCCGCCCGGAACAGGTCTTCCTTGAAATCGAAGGCGAGGGCCCAGGCCATGCGCTCGCGTCGGGCGGTTAGCCGGTCCAGCACGTAGGGGATCCAGGAGGCGCCCGCCTCGACAAAACCAAACCGCATCTTCGGGAACTTGTCCGGCAGCCCCTGGGACACCACGCTGTAGAACGCCTCCATCACGTTGGTGGCGAGGCCATCTCCGGCGGTGACGTTAAGGGGGGCCGGTGTCCCTGATCCGATATGGATGCAGACGGGGAGGCCCAGGGCGCTGGCCTCTTCATAGAGGGGGAAGAAGTAGCGGTCGGTCACCCGCCTGCCGTACTCGGTGGCCTTC